>JBDRNX010000020.1:0-4185 GCA_043810595.1 archaeon | reverse complement strand
TGTTTGTTCTGTCCTGTTGCCTCTCCAGCTGCGTAGACTGCTTCCATGCTGGTCTCTCCTTTTTCATCTGTCTTTATACTGTTACCTGTTAGTTCAAGTCCCAGTTTCCTTGCGAAGCTTGCGGATGAAGCAGTGCCTACTGCCATAAATGCTGCATCGCATTTTATCTCTTTTTCCTTTGTTTTTATGCTTTCTAGTTTGTTCTTCCCTGTAAATTCCAGAACTTCTGACTGCACCATCCTTATTTTTCTTTTGCTTATTTCCTCCATAAGTTCGTTTGATATGTTAAATTTTTTGTTGTGTGATACTATAGTTAGGTCTTTAGAGTAGGTGCTTAGTATTAGTGCTTCTTCTGCGGCATGGTTCCCATCCCCTATCACTGCTATGGTTTTGTTGTTATACATCGGTCCATCACATAATGCGCAGTAATGTATCCCCCTGTTTGTTAGTTCTTTTTCATTCTTGACATTTATCGTTTCTATTTTTGACCCTGTTGCTATTATGATGGTTTTTGTTTCATAAATCTTGTTCTTAGAATCCTTTATTTCAAAGGCTTGTTTTGCTTTTTTTACGTCCACTACTTCCTCTTCTAGAATTTCAGCCCCCAGTCCTTTTGCTTGTTTTGTTCCTTCTTTGAGCAGCTCTTTGCTGTCCATTACTTTAGAGAATCCAAAGTAGTTTTGTACTTTGTGACCCATTGCCATCTTGCTTTCTGAGAATTTTCCTATGGTAAGTGTTTTTAGTTTTGCCCTCGCTGTGTATATCCCGGCGCTTATCCCTGCTGGCCCTGCCCCTATTATTACCGTGTCGTACATAGCTTTATCTTAAAACTTAAAGCTTTAAAGCTTTTTTGATTGCTTCCTTGTCAAATCCTACTATTATTTTGCCGTCCACTTCTATTACTGGTACCCCGTATTGTCCTGATTTCCTTACCATTTCTTCTGCTGCTTTGTGGTCTCTTGATATGTCTATGTCCTCAAATTTTACTTTGTGCTGTTTTAAGAATTCTTTTGCCATCAAACAGTATGGGCACGTCGGTGTTGAGTACACTATTACCTTTGTCATTTTAAGAGAAGCACAGCTGCCACTTATTTAAATGTTTTGTTTAAGAATAAAAAAAAGGGAAAAAAGAAGTCAGACGAATGGGTATTTCAATGCTTTTGTGGATACTTGTACCATGACGTTGTGTATTCCAGGTAATGCTATGAGTTTGTTTTTTATCTCCCCCACGATGTAGTCTTTTAGTGCGTGGCTGTATTTCGGTAGGTTGACTCTCACTACGATGTTTTTTCCCTTAGTGATTATCTTCTCTATTATTCCGACTTCCAGTATTGAGTACCCGGACATCGGGTCTGTAATCTCTTTTAGAAGGTTCTTTACTTTTCCCATCATACCGCCCCCCGTGTGATTATAGTAAGGCAGTAATAATATTTAATTGTTTCGTTTAACTTTGGAATGGTGCTTTGTTTTCTTTCCAAGCAGAAGCAGCCATCCTATTGCCGTCGTGGCAATTGCTGTCAATAAGCTTCTGAACGCAATATCTTGTGTTATGTCATAGAAGAAGTTTTCTGGGAACATTACTATTAGTTTGTCTGTTCTTGGATTTAAAAGCCATAAGTCGTTGGTGAAGAGAATTTCGTGGAATTTTATGAATGCGTATTCGAAATTTTGTAGTATTATGAATGCCAGTATTATCAGTGCTATTGTCAGTAGGCTTCCCCCTATTATTGACATTCCAAGGAGTTTTTTGTTCTCCGCATAGCTTATTATTATGATTATTGTGGATAGCATTACTGCTATGTAGAGTATTATCAGCAGGATTCTTATTATCTGTCTTACGTCTTTGAGGTGTAGTTTTTCTTTTTCGTTGAAATAATCGCTTTGCATTTCTTTTCCGAATTGTAAGTAATCACTCAGTTCTGTTGTTGCTTTGTCCACTTCTTCTTTTGGTATCCGTGTGTAAACATTGTTCTTTATGTACTGTTCTTTGTAGTAGTTTTCGTTGAAAGCCAGAAATGCGAAATTACCGAGCAGTATCAGTATGGGTATCAGTATTATCAGTGTTATGTTTTTTATTTTCACACAAACCACCCTAGGAGCAGTGCTATTCCAAGTGCCAGCAGCACGAGTCCCATTACTAGTCTCATCCAGTTTCTTTTTTTCTGTCTCCAGTTTTCTATGTGTTCTGCTTTCATTCCGAAGGTTATGGCCAGGAGTATTATTATTAATGGCAGTACGAACATGAGGTTGTAGATCAGGAGGTAGTATATTGCTGTTGTTTGTGTTACTGTGTTTGATAGCATCGCAAGTATTGCTAGGTATATCCCCCCTGTGCATGGTAGCTCAAACATTGAGACCAAGAATCCTAGTACTATGGCTGCTGGTATGTTTGCCTTGTATACCCATTTCTCTATTATCCCTTTTTTTGATTCGGGTATCTGCAGGCTTATCACTTTGCCGTACCAGAAGTAGTCTTTTATGTTTATCACTCCTGCTATTATGGCTATTCCCGCTGCGACTTTTACTATTATTTGTGTAAGCCCTATTACTTGTATTGCTGCTAGCAGGCCTAGTCCTGCTAGGAAGTATGTTACGTAGACTGCTCCTATGTATACAAGTCCTGCTTTTATCATTCTCTTCTTTGTGCTTGATACTTCGATTAGGAATGTGATTAAGAAAATGAGTACCGCAAATGCGCACGGGTTTATTCCGTCAGCAAGTCCCGCACCCAAAATTATTGGTAGTGTTATCTTGTCCTTTAGTCCGGGTATTACTGGGTCGGTTTCTGTCTCTGTGATGTTGAGAGCATGGCAGCTCATTTCCCCTGGTAGGGGGCATGCGTCTTGTCCTTTTTGTATGGCCTCTTGTATTGCCGGTTCAAGGTTTTCACTGATTTGTGTTGTTCCCATGAAGAATTTGTCGCCAACAGCGACCAGTGGTATTCCTCTCTCTTGTAGTGGGATGTTTTGTATCGTGCAGTATTGATTGTAGAGTTGGTAGTTCTCGAGATTGCGGTACAGCTCTAGTTTTGTTATGTGTATCTGTCCTTTGTATTTTTGTTCTATCTGGTCTATAAAGGGTTTTATTTCAGCGCATTTGGAGCACCCTTCTCCGTAGAAGTATATCACGCATATTCCTTCTTCATCTTCGTGTGTCAATATCCCAGAATTGCCTTGGTTTGTTTCTTGAGCAGTAGCCACTAGGCTTAGGAGCAGTATTATTGCCGTTATTAGGACATATTTCCTCATGTTCTTTTTTATAAGAGAGGGGGTATTTAAATTTTTTTAAAGTTGCAATTCACAAAAAACTTTTTAAATAGACATATCTTGAAATACATAAAACAGAGGTGATATTTTGGGAGAGTTGAGGAAAGACTACATATTAGACCGCTGGGTTTTGATTGCTACTGAGCGTGCAAAGAGGCCTAGTGATTTTAAGCGTAAGACTTGTGCCCCCACTGGTAGGGCTTCTTGTCCCTTCTGTCCCGGTCATGAGCACATGACTCCTCCCACTTCTTACATAGTCAGGAAAGATGGTAAGTGGCTTGTGAGGGCTTTTCCTAACAAGTTTTATGCTATTAACTGCGATTCAATAAAAAGCCATAGTTCTAAGTTTTTTAATTATTTTACAGCTTGCGGTTTTCACGAAGTCCTTGTTGAGACTCCCAATCATAGTAAGACTCTTGCTGATCTGCCTGTCAACCATATCAGTCTTGTTCTGGATTCTTATGTTAAGCGTATCCTTGCTTTTGATTCCAAGTATGTTCTTGTTTTCAAGAACGAGGGTGAGGATGCTGGCACCTCTCTTTGTCATTCCCATTCCCAGATAGTTGCCTATAACCAGATACCGAAGCTTGTTGAGCAGGAAGTAAAAGCTTTCAGGAAGTTTTCCTCCTGTCCCTTTTGTTCCATAATCAAGTTGGAGTCTCATGGCCCGAGGTTTGTTTTTGAGAATAATTCTTTTGTTGCTTTGGCTCCTTTCGCTTCAAGGGCTCCCTTGGAGATTTGGATACTTCCCAAGAAGCATATCAGGAGTATTGTTGACCTGGATGATTTTTCTGATCTCGCCTCCATTCTTAAGAAGGTTCTGCTCAAGTTGAAGAAGATTAATGCTTCCTACAACTTCTACATCCATAACGCTCCTGGCAGGTCTGACTTCCACTTCCACATTGAGGTCCTGCCTAGG
>JBDRNX010000019.1:0-21850 GCA_043810595.1 archaeon | reverse complement strand
CGGAGAAGGCGGACCAACAATCTACAAAACAACACTAGAACCGGAAGGGGACAGGTGGACAATCTGGGTCAGGGCAAACAACACAGTAGTCAGAACTTTAGTCTACCAAAATGGAACGATAAGAGTGTTCCCAACAATAATATAAAAAAAGAAAAGAATTACTTCTTCTCCTCTTCCTTCTTCTCAGGCTCCTTAGTTTCCATAACCTTAGGTTCCTTCTTCTTCATAACAAGGTAGAGGATTATCAGCAGCGAAACAATGCCCCCGATTATGTAATACCTGTACTGAGTCAAACCGCTAGCAGGCGGGGTGACAGGAGGCTGCTCAGGAACACAAACCTCAACCTCAACAGGCTTACTCGTGGTCGTGTTACAATCATTCAAGTCAACACAAGTCCTAGTCTGCTGGCTGTCAGCACAATCAGACCAATCACCACAGCTCCAGTTCTCTGTACAAGTCTCGTTAGAAGGCAGTTCAGGAGATTCACCAGAACAAGCACCCTCAACACAGGCATCAGGGCAGTCGTAATACTCGTACTCAAGCTTGCCGGCATCGTTACAGTAATATTCCAAAAGCCTTTTATCACCAACACAAACATCAGGCGAATCGCCAACACCCTCTACAGTAGCAACGCCAGCAGTGAAATAGTCCTTACCACCTTCTTTAGTACAGTTACCGGCTGCCATCACAACTGCTGAGAGAACTAACAAAGCTGAAACATACAACAAAAACTTCAGTTTCATAACAAACCCTCCTTTCTTTAATGAAGTGAAATAAAGATAGAACATATTTAAATGTTGTTATGATGAAAAATAACCATCAAAAAAATAGGAGTGGCAGACACGCCTCGAATGGATGCACACCCGGCTTGAGGCTTGCCTTGACCTTTCCTCAACCCTGCACCCCCATAAGCGCCGATAATCATGATAAAGGCTGCTTCATTCCTGACCTGACCTGGTTCTCAAAAATACCAACCCTACAGGACAGGATCTCAACGTACGGGCCAAGACCCCAAATCGATATGTACACCTCTTCTCAGCTTCAACCCCGCCATGAAGCCCGTTTGCGGTAACAGGAAAGGGCTAGTTCCCCGGTCTAGTCTGCCAAAAAATAGGGTGTAAAGAACGTTTTTAAGTGTTTTGGTTACCACTAGAAAAGAAAAACTTAAATACTATTGCGATACGGAAAAAACATGAAAAGCTGGAGAGAGAAAGTAGACCCGAGCATAAAAGACCATTTAGAAGTGCAGGTAGCAGAGGCAGCAAAACACAAGGAAGCATACAAGGAAGCAGACGACCCAGCAAACGCACAGCTGTGGTGCGCATTAGCTAATCTTTCTAAACAAATAACAGAACTAAGCATGAGAATGAAATATCTAGAAAATGCGGTGAAACAAGCGCTGCCAAGAGCAAGGATAGAAACACAGGAAGACAGAGACCTCCTCAAAAGGATGATAGGCGTTGAAAAAATGCTGGAAAAAAGCAAACCCACAAAAAAGGGAAAAGCGCTTAAAAAGACGCTGAAAAAATACTGATTCTATGATAGGATACAACAAACCAAGGCCAGAAGAAAAAAACTACAGGGATTTCATAGAAAAAATAACAAAAGGACTAAACGAACTTAACGAACCAGGACTGTGCCTGATGCTCCACGGTTCATACATGAGAGGAGACTTCATACCAGGAAGAAGCGACATAGACGCAACACTCATACTACCAAATGACGTGATTACGGACAAAAAACTCGTAAGAGAAATATCACAAATAACATACCACGCATTAGAAGGCAACGACGTACCGTTCCAAGTAACACCCCTTGACGTAACAACTATGCGGGATGGAAGATTCAATTCTTACACAAACGAGTTCATGGCATACTTCAAAACAGAAGGAAAAATAATCGTAGGACCAGACTACAGAGACGAAATCCTGTGCCTGGAATCAAAAATAGGGGACCTAAGCGCATTAAGCTTCAACCTCAGAAAAATAAGAATAGGCCTCGTCTTTGCAGAAAAATACAAGAGGGAAGACTATGAAAGGTTCCTGGACAACCTAATGAGAACCTTGAATGCGGTAAGCAGGGGATCAAAACAAGTATTATACCTAACAGATGGAGAACTGAGAAAAAACAGGTTCTCAGCACTGAAAGAAATGCCACAAACATTCCCAACCATAAACCTAGAACCTTTAGAAGAGATAAACTACCTATTCCACAACCTGGACAAGCTTGACGAAGTATACAGGAAACCAGAAGAAGTGCAAAGGCTTACGGAAAAATCAACAACATTCCTCGAAGAAGTCATAAGAGAATTCATAAGAAATATCCCAATAAAACCTGAAAAGAAAACAAAACCTTTATAAACATTTTATTTCAATATTCTCTCGATGGAAACAAGACAGACAAACGCAAGCAGCCTTAAATCAGGCAGCTACGTAATTCTCGACGATGTGCCCTGCATAGTGAAAAGTATAGAAACATCAAAAACAGGAAAGCACGGACACGCAAAGTGCAGGATAGAAGCCATAGGCATGATAGACGAGAGGAAAATAATCAAGATAATGCCGGGACACGAAAAAGTAGACGTCCCCATAATAGAAAAGAAAAACGCACAAGTCCTAGCGGTGACGGGAGACAAGGCAAACGTGATGGATACAGAAAGCTACGAAACATTCGAGATAGATATACCAGAAGAGCTGAGGGGACAAGTCACGGAAGGATCACAAGTCCACTACTGGATAATAATGGACAAGAAGATAATAAAACAGGTAAAGTAAGATGGCAAAAATACAAGAAGCAACAGAAAGGTTATTCCAGAACACATTCGTATGCAAGAAATGCAAAACGAAAATAAAAGCGCAAAGCATAAAGGTAATAGCAAAGAGAGTGAAATGCAGAAAGTGCGGCGGAAAAAACTTCAGAGCCATCAAGAAAGGAAAAGCCAAGTAAATAAAAAGAGGCAAACATGAATTATGATCTCCTATTTGCAATAATACTATACGCAATAATCCTCGTCTTCTACTTCTTCAACAAAGACAAATTCAAAGTGCAAGGCAAGATAATACTACTTTACCCCACAAAGATAGGGCTAAACCTCATGGACAGAGTATCAAAAATAAGCCCAAAAATCCTGAAAATACTGGGTTACGTCGCAATAACACTGGGGTTCATAGGGATGGGATTCATACTCTACACCCTAGTACAGGGAGCATACCAAACCGTATTCGTACCAAAAGCACCACCCACATTAGCACCGGTTCTGCCGGGAATAAAAATACCAGGATTACCAACACTATCATTCTGGCACTGGATAATAGCAATACTCATAACAGCAACCGTACACGAATTCTCACACGGAGTTTTCGCAAGGCTGTTCAAGATAAAAATAAAAAGCTCAGGATTTGCCCTGTTCGGACCGATACTTGCAGCGTTCGTCGAACCAGAAGAAGAAAACCTCAAAAAGATAAGATACAGAAAACAACTCGCAATATTCTCAGCAGGACCCTTCGCAAACATAATACTGGGAATAATATTCATACTTATACTCAACTTCATAACAGGACCACCCCAGCTAGGGATGATAGAAACACAGGGAATAACGGTAAACGAGGTAAGAGAAGGATACCCAGCACAGTTAGCAGGGTTACAGACACCATTCACGATAACAGAAATAAACGGACAAGAAACCCTAGACGTGAGAAACTTCACAAAAGCAACTTTATTCACGCCCGGAGAAGAAGTAAACATTAAAACGGACAAGGGAACGTACGAATTAACAGCAGTAACCGACCCTGAAAATGCAACAAGAGGCGTGATAGGGATAAGCGGCCCCTTTGAACAGCAAATAGGAATACGGGAAGAAGTAAAAGCAAGCTACGGAGAATTCCTACCGAAAGCACTCGTGTGGATAAACGTGCTGATACTCTGGCTGTTCGTAATAAACATAGGAATAGGACTGTTCAACTTATTGCCTTTAGGACCAGTAGAC
This sequence comes from archaeon, assembly GCA_043810595.1. Taxonomy (GTDB): domain Archaea; phylum Nanobdellota; class Nanobdellia; order SCGC-AAA011-G17; family VGLX01; genus JAWABC01. Next base: position 17,865 of record JBDRNX010000019.1, on the reverse strand, counting down.
GGAGGAAGGATGTTCTACGTAGCAGCACTGGGCATATTCAAAAACGAAAACAAAGCAAGAAGAATATGGGGCTGGGTAAGCTTCACCTGCCTAATGCTCATATTCATAAACCTGTGGCCTTGGATATCGCAACTAATAACCTTCATAACAGGACTGTTCTAACTACTTTATCTTCCTGAAATAGCCACACAAAGCAAAAATCTCACGCCTCGTAAGAAAAGCCTTGCCCACAAGCCTCTTCCACACCCTCTTCTGAGTGTCCATCTTCTTATCGGTGGAAAAAGACAGCTTATCAAGAGACCCATAAATCAAGTCAAGCAAAACATCCTTATCTTTTTTCGAGGCAGAAACGATATGACTGCTGTTTTTTTCATTTTTGCTGTTCTTGAAAAGCTCATAAAAAATTATAGCAGCAGAATGGGAAACGTTCATAGAAGCATACTTCTTCGAAGTAGGGATAGTAACGACAAAATCACACTTAAGTATTTCCTCGTTACTCAAACCATGGTCTTCTCTCCCAAACAATATCACAACTTTCTTGTTAGGAAGCTTAAGCTTGTCAGGCGGCAGAGGCGAACGTGGAATGTTAGAATCAGTGCCGACGATAGCAGAAGTGCCAACAACGTAATCAAAATTCTTCATTAGCTGATCAAAACTCATGATTTTAGCTTTTTTCAAAACATCCTTGGCATGAGAAGCACGGTCGAGAGCCTCTTTGGAAAGATGGTCACACTTAGGGCTGACAAGAATCAAGTTACTCAAATCAAAATTCTTCATGCAGCGAGCAACAGCACCAATATTTCCGGGAGTTTTCGGCTCCATCAAAGCAACTGAAATCATAAAAAAATAACAAAAATTGGAGTTTATAAAACTTGAGATATATACTTCAAGAGAGAAAACCATAAAAACAAAACAAAAGAGAAAAAGAAAAATGAGGATACCTGGCTCAATCTACGTTGGAAAAGAGGGAAGAAAATACTTGGCAATGTACACATTCTTCTCGGATATATGCAGGGCAGCACCTCCATCAGCAAGAGACTCTCTCCATGTCGCACACGTTGACTACAGCTATGAAAGCTTCAGGAGGGGAATAGATGTATTCCTCCTAAACTCCCCCATCCCACATGAAGAGATACAGGTAAAAAGATCGATAAGCACAACAAATCCAAGCCAACTTGGAAACGTTGATGTTTTTAATGACGTAAAATATGAGGTGATAATAAAACAACCCAACAAAATAGAAGCGCTTAATCTGATAAGACAGGACATATTCGACTTCTGCGAAAAACCAGCAAGAAAACCAACAGGAACAAGGATAGAATACTTAGATTTGATAAAACCAAAAATGGAGCTGAGGGTAATACACCCAAAATTCCTGCTGATGGGAGGAAAACAGGAGTTCGTGCCGACGTGCAACTATGAAGCAAACTTCGATTTCTCATATGGATGTCCATCAGGGATGGTAAACGGTTTTTTGGATATATTCGCAGAATGCCCATATTGCTATGCTATTTATAACCATAAAACATTCTCAAAATATATAGTAGGATTTGATAAAGAACACCTCAAAGAAGAACTACTCGGAGAATGCTATCTAAAAGGAAGCAAAGGAGAACGCTTTGGAAGACCGGTAAAAGTTTTGAGACTGGGAAAGAGGACAGAATCCGGATCGAAATTCACGCTGGACTCTCTTATTCTAACTCTTGAAACATGCATCGACACTGGAACGAGAGCGATAATGCCAACAAAATATTTAGAATTCAACAAGGAAATAGCAAACCTATTCAAAAAATCCAATTCAGTAGTTCTTTACAGCATAGGAGACGACAGACTTGAGAGGGGCGCGTGCAGCCACGGTTGTACCAACGAGTACAGGCTTGAACAGGCAGTAAAATACAAAGAAGCAGGAGTAAACTCCGTGATCTACCTACTGATAGACCTTCCACACAAACCAAGAGAAAGGGAAGAAAACATACTCAAATTCGCAAAAGAGCACAGAATAAAAGTACAACTGCTACCCATAAGAATAGGAAGCAAAGACTTGGCACGGGAATTCACAGGAATATCATGGGACAACCTCAAAAAAGACACGAAATCAAAACAACTGACAATGGTAGGATTAAGCGAAGGAGAGGGTGCGCAAGGAGGCTACCTAAACAAAGCAGGAACCTTAATAGCGCAGGAAAAAGACCAATTCTGGAAGACACTTGTAGGAGACAACAAGGGCAAGATAAGGATGTGCCACCATGATGAAAAGGAAACTTACTGCGGAAGATGCTTCTTATCAGAAGGATTCATCAACGGAACAGAACACATAGAAATAAAATACGCCAAATTAAGGAAGGGAAACTGGAAGAAAAGAAGAGAAAATAAAAACCTAAAACTATTTGAGATCAACAGAAAACATTAAAAAGCAAAAAACAAAGAAAAATTCTATGTTAGTGGACGTACACGCACACCTGGAATTCCCAAACTTCGAACATGATCTTGACAAGGTAATAGAAAGGGCAAAGAAAGCAGGGGTAGTTGCGATAATAAATTCCGGAACAACGCTTAAGAGATGCGAACAAACACTCGAACTAGCAAAAAAATACCCCATAATAAAAGCAGCACTTGGAATATACCCGACAGAAACAACAAAGATGACAGAAAAAGAATTCCAAGAAGCGCTGGAATACATAAAGAAAAACAAAAACAAGATGATAGCGCTCGGAGAGGTTGGCCTGGACTTCCACGAAGAAGACAACACAAAGGAAAAGCAGAAGGAAAACTTCCAAAAGATGATAGAACTGGCAGAAGAAACAAAGCTGCCCATAATAATACACTCAAGAAAAGCAGAACCCGAATGCGTGGAAATGCTGGAAAAATCAAATTTAAAGAAAATAATGATGCACTGCTTCTCAGGGGGCAAGAAACTCATAAAGAGATGCGAAAAAAACGGCTGGATGTTCTCCATACCGACAAATATAACTTTCTCAGAACACTTCCAGATGATGGCAAAAGAGATAAGCATGAGCCAAATAATGACAGAAACTGATGCGCCCTTCCTGCCGCCAACAAAAGGAGAGAGGAACGAACCGGCAAACGTCAGATTCACGATAAAAAAAATAGCCGAACTAAGAAAACTAGACGAAAACGAGGTAGAAAACATCGTTTTTTCAAACTACCAGAAATTCTTCTCAAAATGAACGAGGCAACAAAAAAACTCCTGGAAAAGCAGGGATACAGGATAGTGGGAAATAACGCAGCATGCAAGATATGCGAATGGACAAGAAAAAGCATACGTGACAAAGACGTGTGCTACAAAGAGAAATTCTACAACATAAAAAGCCACCAGTGCTGCCAGATGACCCCAAACATGATATGTACAAACAGATGCGTATTCTGCTGGAGAGACACGGCATCGTTCACCAACACAAAAACAAAATTCGACGAACCAAAGGAGATAATACAGGGATGCATAGAAGCACAGAGAAATCTGCTGACGGGATTCTTCGGAACTGAAAAGGCAAACAAGCAGAAACTGAAAGAAGCGATGAACCCCAAATACTTCGCAATATCACTAACCGGAGAACCTACTATTTACCCAGAACTATCAGAACTGATAGAAGGAATACACAAGATAAACGCGTGCACATTCCTCGTCAGCAACGGACTATTCCCAAAAAACATAGAAAAGCTAAACACGATGCCAAAACAGCTCTACATATCCGTTGATGCACCAAACAAAAAACTATACAAGGAAATAGTCAGGCCTGTCATGAAAAATTCTTGGGAGAATTTCAACAAAACACTCGAGCTGCTGCCAAGCCTAAAGACAAGAACAGTACTAAGGCTCACAATGATAAAGGACAAGAACATGAAAGACGAAAAGGATTATGCAAAGCTGATCAAAAAAGCCAACCCAAGATTCTTAGAGATAAAAAGCTACATGTGGATAGGGCACTCAAAAGAAAACCTTGAACAAAAGAACATGCCACTACACAAAGACATAAGAGAATTCAGCAAAAAAATAGAAAAACTCACAGAATACAAGATAATAGACGAAAAAGAAAACTCAAGAGTTGTACTTTTAGCTAAAGAAGATAGCAAAACTAGATTCTTATAATCTTACCATCAGCACCGGGATTAATAACCACAGTAGAACCAATCCTATCCTTACAAGAAGCAGTCTCATGAAGATGACCACAAATATGAACGAGCGGCTTAACATCCTTAATCATCTTATTGAAACTCTTACAGCCAACAAAACCCAAATGATGGAGATAATCACACTTAGTGCCGTAAGGAGGTCCGTGGGTGATCAAAACAACATTTGCATTTTTCTTCAACCTAAGGGACTTGTAAAACTTCTCAAACTCGGGATCCTCATAAGAAAAACCACCACCCCCAAAACCAACAAAAGTATAACCCTCAAACTCAAAAACCTTCTTATGCAAAAAAGTAGGAAACTTAAGCTGAGAGCAAACCCTCTTCATAGCATCTTCGCCCTCATGATTACCGTGAATGATAAGAAAAGGCTTCTTAACATCCTTAAAAAAAGAAACCATCTTCTTAATGTCCTTACCCCAGTCAGAAATATCACCAGCACAAACCAACAAATCAACACCAGAAGCCTTCTTCAACAACCTCTTCAAGCTATTCCCATTGCTATGAACATCTATGAACGCCAAAACCTTCATCTTAACAAACCAAGAAAAAAAGCGGAGTTTAAAAAACTAACTGAAATAGATAATCACAAGGATGAGCAAGAACCACAAAACAATACCGGAAACAAGCCTCACATCCCTTATGAACCTCTCAGGATGACGAGCGATGTCAGAGCCTGAATAAACAAGGTAAGTATAACGCAAAATAACATACAAAGCAACAGGCAAGGTCCAAATGAGGCCAGGAAAATTGCTCAAAAAGGTGTAAAGGGCATAAGACATGATAAGCAAACTCGTAGCAACGATCATCAGGGAATTGGTAATATCATGGGAATAATACTTCAAAACCTTGCGATGGTTGGAAGCACCGCTGCCAAGCAGCATAGACTCGGACTTGCGCTTACCCACAGACAAAAACAGCGAAAGGAAGAAAGTGCACAAAACAAGCCAGGGAGATATTGAAACGCCAATGACAAAAGTACCAGAAATAGCACGGATAACAAAATTAACAGCTATGAACAAGATATCAAGAAACAACTCATGCTTGAAAAACAAGGAATAAAGCTGGGAAGAAACAAAAAGAGCGATCACAGCAAACAAAAACATCAAGGGAAGCAGAAGAGCAAGAGCTATCGAAGCGGCAAGAAAAAAGAACAAAACAACAAAAGCCTGAAAATCAGAAACCCTGCCTGTAACCAGAGGCTTATCCATCTTCTCAGGATTCAACCTGTCCTTCTTCCTGTCAATAAAATCGTTAACTATGTAGTTAACAGAAGAAATAAAACAGAGAGAGAAAAAACCGATGATTATGAGAACAAACTCCGTGACGTCAAGAAGGTGGCCGACAAAAATCAGCGGAAGGAAAATAACAAGGTTCTTATACCACTGATTAACCCTAATCAACCTCAAAAAATCACCAAAAGACATGGCGATAAGGCTATAGGACAAAATTTATAAAGATTTATGAGAAGGAGTAGGCATATGACCAAAGTAGCTGTGATAAAGACAAAACCTGAAACAGTGCTGCAAGATTACAAGAGAGTTATGAATCTTGCCGACTATAAAAAAGCACTGCCAAAAAACAAGCCGCTAGTCCTCAAACTGAATTTATCATGGTCTTTGTACTATCCGGCATGCTCAACAGAACCCTGGCAGCTGGAAGGGGCGGTAAAAACACTCAGAGAAGACGGATACAAGGAAATATACCCTGTAGAAAACAGGACTGTGGTAACCGACGTGTGGAAGGGGGCAAAAGGAAACAAATGGCTGCCGATACTGCAAAAATACGGACTAAAATACTATCCTTTAACACAAGCAAGATGGGTCAAGTACAAACCAAAACACGAAATGCTGGCAATGGACGAAATATTCAAGGAAGGAACCTGGATACCGGAAATGTTCAAAGGAAAAAATGTAATGCATTTGCCAACCATGAAAACACACGGACACACAACCATAACAGGAGCCATGAAAAACGCATTCGGTGGTTTGATAACCATGAAAAGACACCACTGCCACAAGGACATACACGAAATTCTTGTTGACCTGCTAACCATACAGAAAGAGATACACCCAAAATTATTCGCAGTAATGGATGGAACAGTGGCAGGAGACGGAGCAGGACCAAGAACCATGGACGTAAAAATAAAAAACTACATACTCGCATCAGAAGACCAGGTAGCGATAGATGCAATATCAGCAAAGATGATGGGCTTCGATCCCATGAAAATAGACTTCATAAGGATAGCACACGACAAGGGACTGGGAGTAGGAGACCCAAAACAAATAGATGTAGTGGGAGAGGACATAAGCAAGGTAAACTTCAGATTTCACACAAAAAAAAGCCTGGTAATATTCATGGACCAAACATTAAGGAAGAAATACCCGATATTCGAACCGATACTATTCCACACACCCTTATTCAAAATGTGCATATTCGGATCAGAATTCTACCACGACCACTACTGGTACCCTCTGATAGGAAAGAAAAGGATAAAAGAATTCATGAAAACAGAATGGGGACAGCTGTTCAGGAGATACAGATGAAATTCGACCTGCACGTACACACAAAATACTCAAAAGATTCCATACTACCACTAGAAGTACTAAGGAAGATAACAAAAAAACAGGGAATAACACCGATAATAACAGACCACGACACGATAGAAGGCAACATGAAATTCGGATGCAAGATAATAGCAGAAGAAATAAAAACGCTCCAGGGAGAAGTGGTAGGATTGTTCATGATGGAAAAAATACCGGGAGGACTAACCCTGCAGGAAACCATAGACCGGCTAAAACAACAAGACTCGATATTCTACGTACCTCACCCGTTCGACGTACACAGAAAATCAAGCTCAATAGGAGAAGGGATAAAAAAAATAAACCCACACGCAATAGAAGTGTTCAACCCCAGAACATTCAGCAAGGAAAACAACCTGAAAGCACTAAGATATGCGGAAGAAAACAACATACTAAAAATAGTGGGGTCAGACGCACACACCAGATTCGAGATAGGAAAAACATACCTCGAAATGGAAGACTTCTACTCAAAAAAGGAATTTCTACAAAACCTGAAAAAGGCAAAATTCGTAACAAAACCAGCACCGATATGGGTGCACGCACTGAGCAAAACATCAAGACAGTTCAGGAAAGCGAGGGCAAGTCTTCTCTTACCATAGCAGCAACCTTCAAACCAGACTCAAGAGCGGTGTTCATATTCCTAATCTTTGGGTACGTAACAAAAATACCAGCGTTGTAAAAACCCCTAACAGGAGTCCTGTAACCAGGATTGTAAAAAGCATAAAACTTATCATAAACAGGCTCGGCATAAACCTCCCTGAACACTTTACTCCACAAAATTTCTGCCCTGGGAAAATACTTCCTGACAGGAGCCAAGTAAGCCTTCTTTATTTCCTCATCCGAAAGCTTCAGATCAGACTCAGAGCCGCCGTAACGAGTAGCCCAAGAAACCTTGTAGGGGTAGCCGTTAAAAAGACGCGAGTGCTGAATCAACATCCCAATCCTCTCGTTAAAAATATTAATCCAGTAATGCCCACTCAGAAAATTCCTTGTGCCAAAAGCTACAGTGATGCAGGGGGTATACCTTATTTTTGAAATCTTCTCAGCATAACCAGCAGGAAGATTTTTCGCAACCCTCAAAAACTGAGGAGGAGGAATGGTGTTGATAATAACGTCAGCCTTGATGTTATCAACAACCTTTTTCTTAACATCAACAGACTTTATTTTATAATTCTTCTTGATTTTACAACCACGCTCAACAAGACTGTTCTCTAACCTGCGAACAAGCCTGTCCAAACCAAGACGGGGGTAGCCAAACCTACCCAGAGCTTCACCGGCCTTAAGCCTGTATGCAAACTGCTTGGCAGAAATCATGCTGAGCGGAATGTTAAACTTATTGCGAGAGTAGAGATTGTAAAACAACTTATGAGTAACTTCCTTACCAGCAAACTTCCTCAGCCAAGAATAAGCATCAACATCATCCCTGATCTTAGAAGGATTCATAAGCCACAAGACATAAGCACCAAACAAACCGTAACGCAACCTCCCGTAAAGAGAAAGATAGTCAAAACCCAGAAGGCTCAAAGGTGAGGTGAAATTATAAATCCTTTTGTTAACAGCTATACCCATCCTGATCTTCTTCCAGGACATATCGTAGTACAAGCCGAAACGCCTGAGGTAATGAAGCGTGATAAAATCATGAGAAAAAATGTGGTGGTAATGCTTCGGAATCAAAACACCCTTGTTATCAAAGCTCGAAGCCATACCTCCGAGAAAACCCTCCTTCTCCAAAATAGTAACCTCATGCTTCTGATCCAACAACTTATCAGCAGCAGCCATACCGGCCAAACCCCCACCAAGAATAACAACCCTCATCTTACAAGATGCATAAACTCCTCCCTGTATACGGAATAGTTCCTTAGAATGCCGTGAGCATAACGACGGCCGTACTTGTTATACCACAAAACAGAATTATACTTGTAAGCACACCAAGCAGGAATCTTGAAGATGGGAGTCTCAAAAAGCAACTTGTTCAAGCCAGGAGTCTTCCTCAACCTCAACTCCCAGGAAACTATGGGATGATTACAAGCAAGGGCAGGCCTGAACTTAAAATTAACCATTTCATCACCAACGATGCTAAAGTTCCTAGTTCCAAGACCAACCTTCTCAGCATTAACTATGTAACCAAAATTCGAACTGTCATAACCTATGAACTGGGCAACAGCAGAATCGAGAGCGACACGATCATGAGAAGCAAACAAAGAATTCGTAACCTTCGGAATGCCTGTAACAGGACCGTTATCCTCCAACGAAATCGTGGCGTCAGCAACGCAAAATTTAACTGGAATAGCAAGATTAATCTCAGGGATAGCCTGACTCAGGATAAGATGAAACTTCTGCCTAAACCTCGGGATGCAACCCCACTGATTCTTCAAAGCACAGGTCATGCCAGCAACGTTATGGGTCTTAACAACAGGCAGCGTAACAACAGAACCAACATCCAAAAGAATCTTGGGAATCCTCAAAGTTTTGAAAATCCTGCCATCAATCCTTATGCTCAAAGTCCTCTGCTTGGAAAGATTAACAAAAGGATTACCGTACTTCATGCAAATTTTTTTGTAACCCCAATTCCTGGCAGAAAGCTCAACCTGTTCTGCGGTAGCGACGTTAGCATCGCCGATAAAAACCCTGAAACCGTTATTATGAAAAACATCAGCAACAGCCTCAACAAACCAGGGAGAGGTATTCTGACCCGGAACAACCTTGGGAGAGAGAGCGTTAATCTTCAGAAAAACAGAACCACCTTTTACATGCTTCTTCCACCTAGCCAAATCCATAACCTTTTCCACTGACTTGAAAAAATCATCCTTGCTAGCAAATTCCTTATGCAAAAAAGCAACGTCAGACTTCATTCTTCACCTTCGTATAAACGCAAAGATAATCATAACACTTTCCCAACTCAAAATTCTCGAGAGGCTTCCATCCCTTCCTTACAATCAAGGGTGAGAAAAGCACGTCCTCCTTATAAGTCAAACGCAAGACAGCATTCAACTCCAACACCTGGAACAAATCCAAACCCTTGTTAGGGACCACAACACGATAGTTAGAAGAATAATCCTTTCCCTCCACAGCATAGAAATACTCCTCAAGCCTGTAGAAGCTGTAAGAATTGTCCCAAAGATAAAGATTCAAGTCAGCACCGTCAATATACTTATCAGAAGGAAACTCGGACCTTATCTGGAGCATCTCCCTGTTTACTGAAACATAAGGATCTGGACCGAAATGAGGATAAAGCAGAAGCACTATGATGAAGACTGATAAGACCGAGTTTATTACCCATGCCTTTTTCTTCATGACAGGACCAAGAAGCAAGAAAATGAAAGGGGTGAAAAGCAGGAAATACTTAATCAAACCACCGCGAACAAAAAAGAACAGGGAATTCAACAAAACAAACAAAATAAGAGCCTTATTCTTCGAAAAATCAACCCTGTAAAAAAGGAAAAGAAGAGGAGCTATGATAAAAATAATCATGTAAGCCTGCGGAAAGAAAAGGCCGTGCAAGAAACCCTTAGTGCCCTGATTCAAACCGAGAATAACAGCTGTGTTAGTGCCAAAATACCTTATGAGCGAATAAATAGGGAAACCTGTTATGTGATAATCCACCAACAAACGGACAGCAAAAGTGGGCAGCATCAGCAAAACAAACAAGAGAGCAGAGAGAAAACTCTTCCTGAAGAAAAAAGACAACATGAAAAAAGCAAGAATGATAAGCACAGGCTCATAAAGGGAAAAAGCCAAACCGCCAGAAAGGGCGGAAACAACAAAATAAGACCTCTTATTGGTTGATTCCCATCTCACAAACATCACATACATCAAGAACACGAAAAAAGAAGCTGGCAGGACAGGGGAATACTGGATGCTCAAAGTCCAAACAAGAGGTGAAAAGACCCAGAGCAGGAAAGCACGCTTATCCCTGAAGAAAAAATAAAGCAACAAAGAAGTAAGAACTAACCACGAAAGATTAAGAACCTTGATAGTAAGGAAAGATGGAAAAAGCTTCACAAACTGAGCGACAAAAAAACTGTAAACAAAGGAATGAGTCGTGTAAATACCCTTGGTAGTGTAACCCGCAAGACCCTTAGTAACCTCTATGTATTCAGGGGTGTCATGAAAAATTATCTCTGTAGAAAAGAAAGCCATGAGAAACAAACCTACTATGAAAAACAGCAAAAATACTAACAAATACCTTCTATCAAATTCCATAATCCCCTCGAACGCTAACTTACACCAACATTTATAAAGTTTTATGTAATCAAAAAATTACTTCGAAAATGAAAGCCGTAAAACCAAAAAAATGGAAAACTCCCTACCTTGAAGACATACACGTGAAATGGCCGGCCAGCGTCTACTCGCTGAGAAAATTCGAAACGATAATGAAGCTGAGCCCCACCGGAAGGGAGAGGGTGATAGACGTAGGATGCGGCCTGGGTTATTTTCTGCTAACACTTGCAAAATACAACAACGAAGTGATAGGACTTGACAGGGAAGTAATTCTAGGTGAGGTAAAAGAAAACACATCATACGCGGACGGCAAATGGAAAGACGAAGCAAAAGGAAAAACACTGATGCAGCTCGTAAGGGAAATGATAGAAACAGAACTGGGCAAGGAAAACAAGGTCAAGCTGATAGAAAGCGACGCAAAGAAGATACCGCTGAAAGACAAAAGCGTGGACGTCGCGTACATGCTCGACGTAATGGAGCACATAAAAGAAAAAGAACTTGTGCTCAAGGAAGTAAAAAGAATACTGAAAGATGACGGAGTCTTCATACTATCAGTTCCAGACACGGAAAGCATGCTGATGAGAAAAATAATAACAAGGATGCACAAGATAAAAGAGCTTGAAGACCACGAACACTTCAAATGGAAACAATTCACAGAAGAGCTGAAAAAAGAATTCAAAATTGAGATGATAAAAAAATACCCCACAAAACTACTTTCAATGTCGATAATAATAAAGGCCAGGAAATGAAAAACAAAACTATACCGGACAAGTACTTTTACACAGCGATAATAGTCCTAGGCATATACTTCATAATAAGGCTGATAGACCAGGCAAAGATGCTATACACATTCCCACTTGGAGTAACATACGACTACCCAACACACCTAGGACAACTGTTCTTCCTTGCAAAATACGGCTTCCATGCTGTAGTGCCGAACTGGTACAACGGGTTCAGCCTGCTGCTTTTCTACCCGCCGGGATGGTACTTCTTCGCGTTACCGATCTACCTCTTAACAAAAAACCTGCTCATAACAACGTACTCATCAATCATAATAATGTTCGTAGCAATATTGGTAGCTATACTAATACTTGGAAAAAAAGAAGGTTGGTCAAAAACAAAAAGCACAGCCTTCTTCCTGCTGCTGTTTGCCAACACTCTAGCGATAGGGAACTACATAAGACTCGGGAGGGTAAGCGAATTATTCGCACTTACAAACTTCGTAATACTCGCAGCATTAATCTACATCTACAAGGAAAAGAAAATAGACCTGCTGTTCATGATACTATTCACGATATCTTATGCCTTAATCATACTCGGGCACCCGTCAACAGCCATAATATTCCACGTACTGCTCTTCTCATTCCTGATAACCAGAAAAAACATCGCAGAAGCAGCAAAAGTGGTGATGCTAAGCGTAGTAGGAGCGATAATAACATCATTCTGGTGGTACCCATTCCTCACAGAAAGAACACCTGAAATGACAAGAAGCACGTTCTCAGTGGCAGAAAGGCTGCTAGACATAAGCGGAGCCTGGGCGTGGGACAGCTGGGGAACACTAATAATAGGAGCGGCATTCCTGACAACGTTCTACATCTACTGGTCAACAAACAAAAAAACAAAAAGAGAACTCCTATTTTACGCACCGCTAATAATAGTGGCAATACTGCTCATGACAAGAGCAGTTGTGATAATACCACTGCTGAAAGAAATCTACCCAGACGTATACATGATTTTCCTGCTGTTCATAACGCTGTACATGCTGATGAAAATAAACTACGAAAAAACACCGAAACTTTTCAAAACACTCATAATAATAGCACTGGTAACACTGCCGATAGCATCGGTAATAGCGTCACACCTGCACACACCATACTTCACAAAACACCAGGAAGCAGAAGACAAAACCATAGAGATACTGAGGTATGTGGAAGGAAAGGTGCTGATAAGAGACAAACCATACGCAGGGGTATACCAATTCCCGCTGTACACCTACGGAGCAATAAACTATGACATAAAAACTCCAGAAGGGAACAACAACTTCGGAACAACAACAGAAGAGATGAACCAAAAATTCTGGGAAACTTATGAAGCGCTAAACAACAAAGACTGCGGAAAAATAAAAACATTGATGAGAGAGATACAAGCAGAAGAAATAATCTCCTACTATGATTATTGTGAAACGTTAGGGATGTGCGGACTGGAAAAAGTAAGACAACAAGATTACGTGTGCCTGTACAAGCTCACTTCTTAAACCTCGTCTTGATAGCACCGAAACCGTACTGATAACCCATCTTCAAAATGCTGGTCTTGGTCTCACCACTCCTTCTAATACCGTAAATAACAGGCAACTCCTTTATCTTGTGATTCCTCAAGCGATAAAGAAGCCTGAAAAAATAATCGCCGTAACCAACAAAAATCCTGTCAAGAGGCAATCTGTCAAGCAACTCCTTCTTAACAGCAAAAAAACCGCAGGTGTTATCGTTAACCTTGGTGTTTAGGACCCACTTTATGTAGATGTTAAGAAACCTGCTAAGCTCAAACTGAAGCCTTGAAGAGGACATGCCCCCCCCATAAATGTAACGTGAGCCGATCGCCATGTCAGAATCCGCCAAGGCGTTAAGAAGCTTGGGAATCATCTCAGGGGGATGATTAAAATCAGTATCCATAACCACAACCACGCTGCCAGAAGCACGCTCGATACCGAACCTGATAGCAGAAGCGAGGCCGCGCTCGTCCTTCCTAACAAAAAGCTTGACGTTGCTGTTTCTCTGGGCAATAGAGGAAACAATCTCACCTGTGCCGTCCTTACTGTCATCGTCAACAACCAAAACCTCATAAGTCATGCAGGGAAGATTCTTCACAATATCATGAATCAGCGGACCTATGTTGCCTGCCTCGTTGTAAGTGGGCAAGATAACCGAAACTTCTTTCATCCTAAATGCCTCGTTATTATAGGGGATAATTTCTTTATTAAAGATACGGGAACAAAACGGAAAGGCTTCCTCAAATTCTTGAAAGAGGTGTGATAATCAAGATCTGGAACCTCATCGACATTCAAAAGATGATAGTAAAAAGGAAGTTTTTTAGGCACTGCACCGAAGCTGGACTTGAAATTAAGAAGACCATCCTGATAGGGACTAGTGACACCAAAATCCATATACCCGAAGCCGAGAGAAGAAACAAGCCTGATAGCGTGATCCACAAGCAGAGTGCTCGGGGAAAACCTCGCGTATTCAGACTCAGAGGCGCCGTAAGCATAAACAACCTGGTCCTTGAAAAAAAGCAGGACCATACCGCCGACAACCCTGTCATCAGCGGTACAAACAAGAAGCTTAAACTTCTTTTCACCCAAATCGTAAAGCGATTTGAAAAGGGAATAAGGCTGAGGGATCATGTTATGCTTATCACGGTACAACCTAACAAGCACGTCATAAAAAGCCTCCAAGTCAGAAACAGAAGAAAGCTCCCTAACCTTAACGTTGCTCTTCAAAGCGTTAGCCTTCATCGTACGAAGGTTCTTCGTAAGACGATGGGTGTAAGACTTAACGCTCTCCTCAGAAGAACCTTTTAATTCAAGGCCTGAGATGAAATAATGATCGTTCTTAACAAGAGAAAAATCAGAGCTGAGAGAAGAATCAAACTCCGAGAGGCTCTTAAACTCCACATACTTAACATCCCTCTCCCTGGCAACATCGAGAACAGCCTTCACGAGCGCAGAAGCGGCATCCTTATCGTCAAACAAGGGCTCGTTATAAAAATTGAAAGGAGTGGAAATAATCTTCTTACCAAAAATCAAGCTCCTGGTGAAAAAAGAACACACGACACCCTTAACATCATCCTTATCATCAAGCGCAAGAAAGTAATAAGGCTCAAAACCATAAACATTCTCAATTATTCTTTTCCAGTCAAGCGTGTGAAAAAAACTAGCCTTCGGGTTACTATCAAGATAAGAGTTCCACCCCCCTTCATAATCCGAGCTTAAGCGGACAACTTTCATCTTTTTTCAATCTGCCTGAGAGGCTGAGCAGGTATGCCAGCAACTATTGTGAAATCAGGAACATCCTTACCAACAACAGCGTTAGCACCGACCATCGAACACTTACCCAAGGTAACCCCAGGGAGGATAACAGCGCCGGTACCAATCCAAGAACCCTCCTTAATAAGAATCCTACCTTCCTTTATTGGAAGACTCTCCCGCTTAACAGCAGGATGAATAAACATAGGACTTGACTTAGCAACAAGCGTGACGTTAGGAGCAAAACTAACACCGTCCTCTATGACAATCACGCCACGCATACCATCATCAACTATTGTAAGGCCCTGATTAAGCAAAACATTCTTACCAATCCTAACACCCGAAAGTTTGTAGAAAAAAATCCTCAAAGGATTACCGATAGCATGGCTACCAAAAAACCTGCAAACCTCCTTAAAAAGATGATAAAAAGCCCCCATAGCAATACCTAAAATCAAGACCTATTTATATGCATTATGCTTCTAGAAATCACCCCAACCCTTGAGCCAATTCTTCTGTAGGTAGGAAGCAAAATCATGGAGCTGTAAATCCCCTCAGCCTTCGGACATTTAGAATAATAAGACCTGTAACGCGGAAGGGAAACAAGAAGAGGCGGAGCCTTGGGAAGGTCAACAAAATTTCTCAACAAAAAAGACTCAACCTTACGTGGATTAGAAACTTCTACTGGAAGGAAAAGGTAAGAAGGATTCCTGTCCTTGGTAGAAGTGTAAAACTTAACATCACCACCAAGATTAAAAACAAACTTATCAGCGTTCGTTTTCCTAACCTTGTCTACGAGAGCAAGCTTCTTAACCTGGGAAAAAGCCAAAGCCAAACCAACCCTCGAAAGTTTCCTGTCCTTCGGCCTGTAATAAGAAAGCTGCTTAATCCTCTTAACAAAATGCTTGGTAAAAAGAGAATAGACAAGAGAAGAGGAGAGAAAATTGAAAGCCAGGAACTTCAGGAGCACGGAAAAACCAACACCCTGCCTGTGATCAAGAAAAAATCTCGTCTTCTTATAAAAAGAATCATCCTTTGTAATCAGAATGCCACCGCCAAAAGAAGATAGGTGCTTGGTAACGTCAAGGCTTATGAAAGAATAATCAGCAAAACTGCAAACAACCTTGTTCTTGAAAGAAGCGTCAAAAGTCTGAGCGGCATCCTCAATAACAACCAGGTTCTTAGACTTGGCCAAACCCATAACAGAATCCATGTCACAAACATTGCCAAAAGCGTGAACTGGAATGACCACCCTAGTCTTTTTAGACAACTTCCTCCTCAAATCGGGAACAGACAAAGTAAGATTATCATCTATGTCTATGAGCAGTGGCTTAAGCTTATTCGACAAAATGACCTCAACAACCACGTGACAAACGTTAACAGGGATAGCAACTTCGCTGCCTTCAGGAAGGTTAAGATGCTTGAAAATAAGATCAAGGGCGGAACGACCGCTGTCGAGAAAAAGAATCCTGTCATTTCTGAAAACCCTGGAAAGCCTATGCCTCAGGTCAGGCTCGTAATCATGAAAAATACCGTTGAAAGAAGTAAGAAAATCTTCAGCAGAATACTCATGCATATACTTGGGGAATATAACTCTCATAAAAATTAACCCAGTATGACCGAAGCTACCCTCTTAATATCCCCTTCAGTAAGCTTAACAGAGGAAGGAAGGTTAATGCCCTGCCTCGAAATCCTGTCAGAAACCTCAAACTTCTCGTTACTGAAATAGGGGGGCATCTGATGAAGTGGGTAGAAGAAAGGCCTGCTGTCAATGCCGTTCACCTTCAACCTATCCATAACCTCATCTCTCGAATACTTGTAATTATCATCGACAAGGATGGAATACATCCAGTAAACATTCTTAGCCCAAGGCATCTCAGGAGGCAAGGCGATGCCCTCAACGTCCTTAAGCAGGGAATTGTACAGAGAGGCATTGCGACGCTTCCTCAAAATCATCAAATCAATATTCTCAAGCTGAGCCAAACCAATCGCAGCCTGGATGTTAGTCATCCTGTAATTAAAACCAATCTCAGGATGCCAATACCTCTTCTCCTTACTCATACCGTGATCCTTCAAGAACCTCAAGCGCTCAGCAAGACCACTATCCTTAGTCAAACAAATGCCCCCCTCACCCGTCGTGATAACCTTGTTACCGTAAAAACTGAAACAAGAAATATCAGAGAGAGAACCAACCCTAGCTTCCTTGTACACAGCACCGTGAGCC
Organism: archaeon; assembly: GCA_043810595.1. Classification (GTDB taxonomy): domain Archaea; phylum Nanobdellota; class Nanobdellia; order SCGC-AAA011-G17; family VGLX01; genus JAWABC01. Next base: position 674 of record JBDRNX010000019.1, on the reverse strand, counting down.
TCAGCAGCGTCCTCAACAACCTTCAGATCATACTTCTTAGCAACCTTCGTTATAGGGTCCATATCACAGGGGTGACCATAAATATGCACAGGGATGATGGCCTTAGTCTTATCGTTAATCTTCTCTTCCAACTTACGGGGGTCCATGTTCCAAGTATCAGGCTCTATATCAACAAGCACAGGCTTAGCACCTGTGTAAGTAACTGCGTTAGCAGTAGCAATAAAGGTCATGTCAGGAATAAGTACTTCGTAACCAGGACCCAAACCAAGAGCTGAGAGAGCAAGGTGCAAAGCAACAGTACCGTTAGAAGTTGAAACGCCGTGAGAAGTGCCAATATACTTACTGAACCCTTCCTCAAACCTGTTTACGTACTCCCCGATAGAAGAAACCCACCCGGACTCTATGCAGTCCTTAACATACTTCAACTCATTACCCAAAAATACAGGTTCAGCAACTGGAATCTTTTCCATAACACACCCCAAAGAAAGTAACTTAAAACCAAGCTTTATATATATTTTGGTGATTTTTTGAAATATTCAACTACATTCAGAAAAATATATAAATCAGCCAAAAAGAAGTAGAGGCAAATGGAAGACCAGCTAAGCGAAAGAAAAAAGGTGTTTTTAGAAAAACTGAAAAAGGAGAACAAGTGGTTAATCTACTCAATACTTGCG
>JBDRNX010000018.1:0-5235 GCA_043810595.1 archaeon | reverse complement strand
ACTCTCGAAATTACCGCAACTGTGAGCTTGATCTATGAGATTAAGTAATTTTTTCTTTTCTTTTTTTAGAAAAAACTTATTAAACCCCACCCTAATGAATATTTTATGAAAAGGAAACTAATTTCCCTGATGTCAGGCGGGATAGACTCACCGGTAGCAGCCTACAAGATGATGAAAAAAGGACACGAAGTCATATTCCTGCACTTCCACAACTACACAACAACAAGCAACGACGTAAAAAACAAAATAACAGATTTGATAAAAGTACTGTCAAAACACCAGAAAAAAATAAAACTGTACTTGGTACCATTCCAAGAAGCGCAAAAGGAGATAATAAAAGTAGTGCCATCAAGGTACAGAATGATAGTGTACAGGAGAATGATGTTCAAGATAGGCGAAAAAATACTGCAAAAAGAAAAAGCACACGCATTCCTAACAGGAGACAGCCTAGGACAAGTAGCATCACAGACACTGGACAACATAAGCGTGATATTCAAAGCAACAGACAAAGTAATAGCAACACCGCTGATAGGAGAAGACAAAACAGAAATCATAAAAACAGCCAGGGAGATAGGGACCTATGAAATATCCATAAGGCCGTACAACGACTGCTGCACCTTCTTCAACGCAAAACACCCAGCAACGAGAGCAGACCTAAAAACAATAGAAGATTTTGAAAAAAACTTGAAGATAAAACAGATAATCAAAAATGCAGTAAAGAAGGTAGGAATTGTAAGAAATTTCTAATTATTTATTTCTTAAATATTTTTTCAAAGTAAAAAATATCATCAATAAAACAATCAGAATCAAAACCCAAATTATCAGCTCTATGAAACGCTCACGTAAAAACTTTATGAAGGGATTCACTTTCGCTATAACATAGAAATAATCCTCGCTGGGAACTGAAAAACCGTTATAGCTTAAATTAACGAAAAATGTGTAATTACCCGGAGCAGTTTTTTTTGGAACAGTCAAGCTCCTTACAAAACCAACCTTAGTATCCACACCAACCGTCTCGTAAGCATTCGCTAAGACACTGCCTGAAGAATCCCTGATTGCATAGTCAACCAAAACATCAATCTTCTCAACCTCACCTATATTAAAAAGTTCTATTTCAGCAGCAACCTCACTGCCTTCAAAAACCTCTTTATATTGATCCAGTACCTTAACACTCACATCAAACAAAGCCTCAGCCTTCCTAACACCCATCTGCATTAGTACGATTTTTTCTTCCGAACCCACCTTTATTATGATCTTACCAACATAAGATTTAGGTTCGAGATTGACAGGAGCTAAAAAATTAACGTCAATTCTTTGATCCTCACCACTATTCAAAACCAAAGCGTTCTTGCTCAAAACAGTATAACTCTTCAAATCGCCCTCAATCTTCAAACTTAAAGATAATAGTTCATCACCTTCATTCTTTATCACGAAAGAATCCTGAACAGTCTCACCCTGAGTCAACTCTGCTCTAATCTCATCTTTGCTTAACGAAAACTTCTTTGGCTGCGTAACAACCTCCCTTCTACCTCCACTCCCACCTCCACCGCCACCACCGTCTCCGCCACAACTTTGACTCTCACTAGGCTTATTCGCTTGAGCAAGACAATTACTGGTATCGGTACAAGTCCTATCCTGAGTACCACCACTGCAGGTAGTCCACTCTGTGCAAGACCAATTCTCAACACAATTTACAGTTAAATAAAACTTAGTCGAATTGCTGAAATCAGAAAAAGAATCACCGCAACCGACGTACCAATCATAATCACCGTTATACAAAGTTACGGTGAAAGTCTGATTAGTATCCTTACCAATAAATTCAGTAGAATCAGTTTCGTTAATCGTATCGTTGACGTAAAGATAACAGGGAGTAACGTTAGTCAAATCTGAAACTTGGTATGTAAAAATTATTGAGTTGCTGTTAACAGATTCAGTATCTACGGGATTCTGAAGACTAACGTTAGGAGCAGTAGTATCAAACACAAACGTGTAATTAGATACGGAAAAGTTTGTATTAGCAGTAGTATCGTTACACCAAACATTCCAAATGTAACGACCATCTGACAAATTAACCTCAGAAAAGTTTTGAATCTCGTCGGCTGTGAAGTCATCAAAACTCTGGTTAAGATGCCAACCGCCACTCCAGTTCCCCCAAAGCTCACAAGTATCCAGATAAAGTTCGGTAACAGTGAAGTTGAAAGTAAAAGTAGCATTACCTAATTCTAAACCATTACTGGGGTAATTCAAGGTTATCTCTGGAGATTCACCATCGGTAGTGGTAAAATCAACAGTGAGGTTAATTCCAGTATTATTAGAGTTGGTTGCGGAAGAATCAAAATTGACAGGAATATCGGTTTGGATACCAGCAGCATTAGCCTCAACAGTAAAGTAATGAGTACCAGTAGTTGTGTTAGATGGAAGGATGTAACTGCCAACCCACACCGTATCGTTATTGCTGTCGATAGAATTGTAAGTAAGACTAACCTTATCACCGCTATCCATAACAACCTGAACCTTGTTAGAATCACCATTAAGAAGATTAGTACTCTGCATAGTCGTGTTGACCGTGAAATTAATAACGCTGCCAGAAGGAAAAGTGGTGGAAGGAATTGTCGATACAGTCATATTCCAAGGGTAAAGGGCAAAAACAGTTCCAGCAATAGAACCCATGTTTGTATAAGAACCATAAACATTACCCCCCTCATCTTGACTTACGTAAGAAAAAAGGTAATTCCCATTTTGGTAAAGCTCCCACTTCCTGTTGTTATCGGAATCATAGTACAATATTGAAGTGTTTGTACGCGTACTACCACCATAATTAAAACCTTTGGTTATGAAATAGAAGCCGTTCGAGCCGTCAGAAAAAACCTCGCTACCATAAATAGAAGTAAAGTTCTCAGTAACCCACAGCAAAGAACCGTCAGTTGCGTTAACAGCCTCTATAAACATTTTGTAAGTCCCATTTGAAATAGCCCTCTCAGCCAGAATGATACCGTCAGACCTCAAAGACATCGTAACCCAATAATCATCAGCAACACCTATGTTACGGGACCATTTCAGGCTACCGTTAGGATAAAAAGCATACATCACCTTCTCCATAGAAACGTTATCAGAAGAATGAGCTGTGTAAATCACACCATCAGAATCCACAATAGTGGTTATTAACTTTATATCACCGGTAGCATATTCCCAAAGGGGTGAACCATCGCTGAAATTATAAGCATAAAGCTTGCCACCACCGGATTGGTCAGAACCGCTACGCGTCGTAGTACCCACATATACCCTCTCATCATCACCAAAAACCACCTGACCCACACTGATAGTATCCGGAGGGTCAGTAGTATTAGTCCACTTAACAGTGCCGTTAGGATAAAAAGCGTAAATCGTGAACACACCATTGGCCCTAACCGTATATATGGAGCCTTCATCTGCGATAGCTGTTTTCTGATTACCGTGACCGCTATCAAACTGATAAGTCCACCTCAAACTGCCGTCAGAAGACTCGTAAGCAAGCAAGATATCGTGGAATATGTCCGATATGTAAATACCGCCGTTATCGGAAATAGAAAGAGAAATATCAGAAAAAGAATTACCCGAAACGGGCTTCTGCCAGACAGTAGTGCCATCAGTCCTGTTCAAACAAAAAAGGTTAGAAGGCACAGCATCAAAATAACCGCTAGTTTTTAAATAAATAAAATCATCGGTGCCCCTAACTATGTGGCCGCTGTACATCGTACCTAAGTCTTTTACCCATCTGATTGCGGGATAAACAGGGCTTGCGTAATAAAGAGTATGCCTAGTCCCATTCTTATCAACATCATCAGTGGACCAGGAGGTATTAGCTAAAGGAGACGCAGTCAAGTTTCCCTGCCTGACAACCCAAAAAAAAGTGAGGTTATCAAAAACAGGAGTAACGCTTGTGTTAGTAGTGCTAAGCGTGATGTTAATTCTTACACGAGCAATTTTTGTGTTATCGGGATAAATGCCAAGCTCGATCTCAACAGGAAGTTCAGAAATGTTAACAGGCGATACAGAAAAACCAGGAACGTTACCAGAAAGGTAAACATTTGTGTAAACATGATCGTCAGAATCCAACATCTGAATAGTAACGTTAGTACCTTCAGGCAAGTCAGCATCAAAAGTAATGTTATCCCACTGCGCAACGCTGGTAGGCATTATCGTAGTTGTAATAACATAACCAGTAGTGCTGTAAGGGGGACCAAAACCGCCAGAAGAGTTAGTAAGCTTCAAGGTAAAATCAGAGGAATCAACATCAACAGCAGCGTTAGAAGAAAAACCGCTGCTGTTATCATAATTCTCAAAACAAAAACCGAGGTCTTGGTCACAGGAAAGGCTAGCAAATGCTACAGCAGAAGCTAAAATGAACGCTAAAATAACCAAAAAAAATCTGTACATGACCATCCTCTTTTCTAACAATTATAATAAATTTGAGTTTTTTAAACCTTTTTATGCCAAAATACAAGCATTCCGGGGATCAAGAAAAAAACAGTTTCCAAAATACACAAACTTTTTAAAGGATAAATTTTGAAAGGTGATGTATGACAGAATTAGTAGCATGCCTATCAACAGGAAAAGGAACCTGGGGACACGTAGGCCGGATGATAAAGGAACAGGAATGGGAGCAGATATTCCTGATAACAAACGATTTCGGGAAGGAGAACTTCACAGCAGAAAAGCCAGCAGAGTTCATAATCATAGATGCCAACAAGGGAATAAAGGAACTGAGAGACGGAATAACAGAAAATCTCAGGGGAAAAATAAAGGGGTTGGAAGTAGCAGTGAACATGATATCAGGCTCAGGCAAAGAACACATGGCCTTGATCGGTGCGCTGCTCAAGCTGGGTGTTGGAATAAGGCCTATGGCCTTGACAAAAGATGGGATCGAAGAAATATAAAAATTTATAAACCAAAAAAATTCTAAAACGCTAAAATGGACAAACTTGAAAACCAACCATGCCCGGTATGTCACAAAAAAACACTAGTCCTGACTGAAGAAGAGATGGACATACCCTACTTCGGAAAAACATACTTATTCTCGATGAGCTGCAACAACTGCAAATACTCAAAATCAGACGTAGAAGCAGAAGAGAGAAAAGAACCCTGCAGGATCACCTTCACGATAGAAAAAGAAACAGACATGAAAGTGAGGGTAGTAAAGTCATCAGAAGCAACGATAAAAATACCGCAGCTGAGAATGAGCGTGGAATCAGGCCC
>JBDRNX010000017.1:0-36718 GCA_043810595.1 archaeon | reverse complement strand
ATGCTATATAAATTTATCTGAAGACATTATGGCTTCACTAAACAATAAAGAAAAAAGGGGTTTTGGGCGTTCCAGTCTGAACATAAAGGAGGAAAAAAGAGGTGATCCCAAAACCTACCCTTACTCATAGTTGGAACTCTGCCCGCATACAGAATCTAGTATAACCCCCTAGATTTTTTCTTGTTACTATTAGGCATTCATTACTTATAAATTTTTCTGCCTTTTCCGTTATCACTATTTGATTAACCTGTGGTGTTTAAGTGTTTTTCCTTTAACCTAAACTTTCAAGGTATTCTTCTTCCATGAAATGAAGCTTTCCGGGTACGATTAGGCATTGTGGGATTCCTTTTAGGTTTATTTTGTTCATTTCTTTCGCCTTTCCGTATTTTATTTCTTTTTCTCCGCCCAATGCGGCAATGATGATTATTTTTGTTTCTTCTGTGAAAATCTTTTCTTTTCTGTTTTCTTCAACTCTTAAGAGGTAGTCTATGGCCTCCTGTGTTCTCATGTATCTGTTCTCGTTGGGTTTTAGGTCAAGGAGTATTAATGTGTGCAGTTCCTTGTTGTTTTTTATTACGTTGTATGGTTCTTGAACAGTTTGGTTGGCGAAGGGTATTGAGGTTGTTTTTCCGAATTTGTACAGGGAAAGTCCTGTCTCTCCGACTGCTGTTAGTATAGATGATCCGTGTATTACCCCTATTTTTATCCCTTTTTTCTTTGCTTCTAGCATGAGCGCTGTGTGTGTTGTTGCTGTCAGCGCATCCCCTATGATCATGATTCCTATCTTTTTGTTTTTTGCTTCTCTTAGTATCTTTTCTCCGCCTTCCAGTTCTTCCCTGCTTATCTCTCTTATTTTCTTTCCAAGAAATTTTTCCAGCTCTTTAGTTGTTGTTTTGTAGTAGCTCGTGTACCTTTCTATGTACAGCTTGTCGCATTTCTTTGCTGTTCCCACTGCCTTTATGCTCATGTCTTCCTTCTGATAAAGGCCTAGGCTGATTAAGAATATCATTTTTTTCTGAAGGCTTCTACTAGCATGGCTCCTGCCGCTGCGTTTGCCATCACTTCCATGTTTATTATCCTGAAGGCTGCGTAGGTTGCAAAGAAGAGTATTAGTGCCATTATTATTGTTTTTTTCTTGTCTTGGTTATATTGTAATGTGCCCTCTACCAGTCCGAATAGGAATGTGAATGCCCCTGCTACGTTTATCAGCTGTGTTATTGTCGCAGCTCCCAGGGCTGTTCCGTAGTATGTCATGGTTTTTCTTATGAAGTAGCCTACAACTCCTCCTGTTATGATTAGCCAGAGGTTTACTTGTATGTAGTTTAGGATGAATAGTGCTGAAAGTATGAGTAGCACCCTTCTTGCTATTTTGAAGTATTTCTTTCCAGGCCTGACTTCTTCTTTTGTTTTTGATGCTATTACCATGCCGAGAATAAAGCCTGTGAAGCTTATCAGTGCCACTAATTCCTTTATCATACTTATTTTTCTATTTTTTCATTTTAAAAAGGTTTCTAACGCTTAGAATTAGGCTTTTTTGTTTTTTTCCAGATAAAGTAAGCAGTTATTATTGCTGCTATTATTAGTAATAGCCAGAGCCATGACCAATTTTTTTCTTCTGTTATTCCTCCTTCAGGTGTCTCTTCCTGTGTTCCTTCCGGTGGTTGTTCTGGCGGTTGTTCTGTGGGGGTTGTTTCTGGTATTGTTATGTTTGTTCCTCCTTCACTTCCTATGCCTTCAGCTTCTCCTCCGCCTCCACCACCATTTCCTCCGCCTCCGCCTGTTGCTGCTAGTGTTGAGTATCTTGCATCGAAGGTTTTGGTTGCGCTTGCTGTCCACCCAGCATAATCTTTGACTTCACATTTTACCGTGTAGGTTCCTGCTGCGTTGTCATCGTCTCCTGCAAACGTTATCGTGTCTGTCCCCTGATTCCCTCCTGTTTTAGTCACAGTGGTTATGTCAGGCCTTATCAGTGTCCACGTCCACTCCTTAATTCCTGAAGTGGCATCTGTGCTCTCACACTTGTATGTTATGCTGTCCCTGACTCCTATGATTGTGTCTGCTGGTTCTGTTATCGTTACTTGCGTTGGTGGTAGCGTGTCCACATAAAGTGTGAAGTTGGTGCTGTTGAATGCGGAATTAACAATAGCTGTGTCGTTGCATAGAACGTTCCAGGTGTAAGTGCCGTCTGTTAGGTTTATGCTGGTGAAGTTTGTTTGGGTGTTATTAACATAGTGTTGAGATTGGTTTTGTGCCCAGTTGTATGAGTCGTTTGTGAAGTAGAGTGCGCACATGTCAGGATGTGTTTCTACTGCGGTGAATCCGAAAATTATGTCCAAGCCGTCTGTGTCATATGTGTTGTCGGCAGGCTCCAAATTGACAACAGGAGCAACGTTATCATAAACGTAAACGTAAGCCTGACCGGCATTTGCTACTCCTGGCGGGTCTGCTATAGTAGCTCCGACAATTATTTCACTGTAACTGTCATTGTTGAGATCACCACCAGCCAAGGAAAAACCAAAACGATCAGAAGCTACTGTTCCGTTAAGGGTTAGGTTAGCATATGATGTATCCTGGTTAACTTTTGATGTATAGTCGTCCCCGAAGAAAACATAGGCCTGACCAGCATTTGCAGCTCCTGGAGTGCTTGCGACGTAGGCTCCTACCATTATGTCCCCATAACCGTCGTTGTTAACATCACCGCTACCAACAGAAGTACCAAGAAGATCGCCTGCTGCTGTTCCGTTAAGCGTAATGTTAGCATAGAGTGAAGCGTCTTGATTAACTGCTGAGGTGTAGTTTGCTCCGAAAAAGACAAAGGCCTGGCCTGCATTAGCACCTCCTGGAGGGTCAGCATAGATAGCACCTACTATCACGTCAGCATAACTATCATTGTTGACATCGCCGCTAGCAATAGAAGAACCAAACCTATCACCTGCTACAGTGCCGTTAAGCGTTATGTTAGCATAGCTTGATGCATCTTCGTTAATTATCGTGGTGTAGTTGTCTCCGAAGAAGATATAAAGTTGACCTGAATTGTCGACCCCTGAACCATTCCAAGCACCTGTTATAACATCTTTATAACCGTCGTTGTTAACATCACCAGTACCAACATAAGATCCAAGAAGATCGCCTGCTGCTGTGCCGTTAAGGGTTAGGTTAGCATATGATGTATCCTGGTTAACTTTTGATGTATAGTTGTCCCCGAAGAAAACAAACGCCTGTCCGGCATCACTGATTGTTGTAACATCATTAAGATGAGCACCTACAATTATGTCTGCATAACCGTCATTGTTAACGTCGCCTGCAGCTACAGACAGGCCAAGGACGCCAGATGAACCAGTACCGTTAAGCGTTATGTTAGCATAGCTTGATGCATCTTCGTTAATTATCGTGGTGTAGTTGTCTCCGAAAAACACGTAAGCCTGACCAGCATTAGTTATTCCTGCAGGATCTGCCTGAATAGCTCCTACAATTATGTCTGCATAACCGTCGTTGTTAACATCACCGCTAGCAACAGAAGATCCAAAGCCATCATCTCCTACTGTGCGATTAAAAGTTATGTTTGCTTCTTGTGCAGTTCCATCAAGTATATAATTAGCGCTTCCAAAGTAAACATAGATATAACCAGAACTCGAAACTGAGTAAGCAGCACTTACTATCAAATCCATATAACCATCATTGTTGATGTCACCGCTACCAACAGAATAACCAAATAAGTCAGTTGATCCTGTACCGTTAAGCGTGGTTACTTTAGCGACTCCTAAGTCGTTAGCGTTGATAAAATTAGAACACAGCAATATAGTGCTTAACATGATTGCTGCAATAATAACCCCTTTTTTTAAAAAATCCATATTTTTTTTATTAGTCTTTAGGTTTTATAAACTTTATGGTATTTACTTGTTTTCCGCTATGGTTGATGGTCCTCTTCTCCCTACCCTTGGCCCGTCATAAACCTTGAATCCTGCTTTTTTTAAGTTGTTCCTTACGGCTTTTGCGCAGCTGTATGTTGTTAGCCTTGCTCCTTTTTTCATTCTATTTTTCAGTTCTTTGAAGAATTTTTCTGTCCACAGCTCAGGGTTTTTTGTCGGTGAGAATGGGTCAAGAAAAACTGCGTCGAATTTTTCATCCAGTTTCTTTATTGTTTTTGTTGCATCCCCTATTATTATCTTTATTTCAACATCATTATCCTTGTATTGTAGGTTTTTTGCCGCTTCCCTTATTTTCCTGTATTCTTTTTCATAACCTTTTACTTTGTTCTTGATTCCCTTTTTGAGTATTTCAGGGTCTTTTTCCAGCGCTGTTATTTTTAGTTTCTTTGCTTTTTGCATTGCCGCCATTGAGTTATAACCGAGACCGAAGCACACATCCAGTATTCTCATTCCACTTTTAATTTTAGCTGGTTCCACGAATTTCTTTTCTGCTTCTTCTACAGCGCCTGTCTTTGAGTGGTAGCATTCATCATATTTCTCGTTGTAGTATGTTGTGCTTCCGTCTGCTGTTACTATCTTTTTCATCATATTTTTTCTTTATTGGTTAAGTTTATATATCCTCCTTTCCCTGTGTTTTTTATGGAGAGGTATCTCGTTTTTTGCGCTCATGCCGATGACGAAATCGTTGGTATGGGTGGCGCTCTTTCCAAGTATGGTAAGGAGGGTAAGGATATCATCACCGTTATTTTTTCTTTCGGTGAGAGAAGCCAGCCCCACCTTAAGGAGGAACACGTAGCTAAGGAACGTGTTCTTGAGTCTCGGAAAGTCGATTATCTTGTTGGGAAGGAGAGCATATTTCTCGGTCTGGATGAGGGTAAGATTCTTGAGCAGGCTGAGAAGTTCAATGTTAAGGATAAGATTAAGATGCTTATAAAAAAGTTTAAGCCTAATAAGATTTTCACATTGTCCGCTTACGATCCTCATAAGGACCATCGTGATGTCAACTCTATTGTGGTCTCTGCTTTTGATGAGTTGAAGTATAAGGGTGAGCTCTACACCTTTGAGGTTTGGAACGTTGTTAAAGAGAATAATCCGGCTATTTTTGTTGACGTTTCAGACACTTTCAAGAAGAAGTTGAAGTTACTGAAGAGGTATAAGAGCCAGAAGCTCTCTATTTATTTGTTGTGGCTGCCTATTTATTTGAGGGCCAGGCGTTACGGTAATAAGACTGGTTGTAAGTACGCTGAGAAGCTGTATAAGATTAGGTGATTATTTTTTTCTTCTTTGAGATTTTTTCAGTTTGTCTAAGTCATTTTTAATCTCTTTGAGTTTTGCTGTTATTTGTTCGTCTCTCTTCTTTGCTCTTTCTGCTGCTTTGCTTACCCATATCATTGCTAGAACCGCTATTATAGTTACCGTAACAGCGTATATTATCTGGCTTGGTACGTCCTGTCCAGGCTCATGGTAGTATTTTGAGAATATGGCTTGTATTGCGCTGTTCCATGCGAGTGCTGCTACCAGTCCGAATGCTGATGTTACCAGCACGGATATCTTTTCTATGATTTCTGTTTTCAGTTTTTCACCTCTTTTCTCTTTTTCTGAGTTTTTTCTTCTTTTTAAGTTTTCTGATTTAGATATTTATTTAAACTTTCTTATCTGCTCTTATTACATGGACTGGGGGCAATTCGGTAAGGGTGTATTTTTGGTTAATGTTTTGGGGGTTGTTTATGATACTGTAAACAGGAAGATTTTGATTGTGCGGAGGGAAAATGATCCCTATATCAAGGAGTTGTCTTGGTGTTTTCCTGGTGGCAGGCCCGATTATGATGGTAATTTAGAGTTTTACCTTAAAAAAGAGATTAAGGTAAAAACGGGTTTAGATGTGGATGCCAAGAAGGTTGTTTTTGCAAAGACTTATCCTGAAAAGAGGGAGTTCCTTTCGATTTATTATTACTGTGAGTTAATTGGAGGGAAAGAGAAACTTGATAAGCCATTTGTCGAATTTAAATGGGTAAAGCCTACAGAGGTAAAAAATTACTTTACTACGTCGCTTCATCCAAGTTTATTTAAGTATCTTAAAACTTTAGATTGATGAGATTTTCAAAAAATTTATATATACTCTCATAGCTCTATTTCTGAAAAAGGGGTCAGGATGAAGGTTCTTTTCGTTGTCACGGGCGTTGGTTACGGGGATTCTATAAGGTCTCATGCCGTTATCAAGTCTCTTCTTAAGCATAATCCCAAGGCCAGGATTATGGTGGCTGCTTATGACAACTCTTACAATTATTTCAAGGATAAGTATCACACAGTTAAGATTTCTGGTTATAAGCTTCTCGGTATGTCTCTCAAGTTTAGGGTTCTTCCTTTCCTGGCTAACAACTATGTTTTACCTTACACCTGGATTGCTGTTTCGCTTAAGCTTAAGAAGCTTGTAAAGGGTTTTGGTCCAGATGTTATAGTTTCTGATTTTGAGCCTGCTGGTATTATTCTTGCTCGTCTTTTGAGGAAGCCTTGTGTTGTTATTTTCTCCTATGACCCTGCCCTTTTCAGGGAGCTTAAGCATAAGAATAAGAAGCTTGTTTTGGAAGCTCTTTACTTTGAGCGTTTGTACAACGCTGCTGACGTAGCTGTTATTCCTTCTCTGCTTGGCACAAGGGAGTCTAAGCGTTATTGTTATGTTAATCCTGTTGTTATCACTAAGCCTTCTGAGCTTCCCTCTAATCAGGTTCTTATGAGGAAGCTTAAGTTGAAAAGGCCGCCGATTCTTGTTATGCTTGGCGGTTCTTCTTTTGGAGTTAATCTTGCTCGTCGTCTTATGAGGGTTGCTAAGAATTTTGATGAAGATTTCATCATTTTCGGTTCTTCTGTTAAATTACCGAAAAAAAAGAATGTTAAGCATTTCCCTTTCAGGCCTAACTTCCTGGAGTATTTGAAGGTTTGTAAGGGGGTTATAACTCTTGGGGGTAATCTCACGCTTTCGGAGTGTGTTGTTTACAGGAAGCCTATGCTTGTCTTTCCCATAAAGGATCATGTTGAGCAGTTATTGAATGCTTACGCTATTAGGAATGTGGCTATGGTTAAGTATGATTTGAAGGGCTTGCGCAGGAGTGTGGAAAGCTTTTTAAGAAACATAGACTCTATTAAGTGTAAGATTCCAAGGGTTGAGCCCTCTGGTTCAGAACAGATTGTACACATAATAAGGCATCTAAAATGAGGTGGTTGATTTTTTTTATCCTTCTGAGTAGTTTTGCTTTAGCTCAGCCTATTAAGATATGTTCCGGTTGTTCTTACAACGGTCGCTGCATTGGTTATAATTCTCAGACGAATTCTCCGCAGGGTATGCTTTACTGTGCAGAGGATTCTAAGCTTTATCCAGCCAAGCCTGATGGCGCTTCTTGTGCTGCCCCCTCTGAGTGTCTGAGTTTTTACTGTATGGGGGATGTTTGCGGTTCTTCGAAGCTTGAGGTTTTGGTTTTTGACGGTAATTCTTCTTTCTTGTTTTTGGGTATTGTCTTTGGCGTTCTGCTTTTTTCTGCGATGGTTTTCTTTTTGTTCAGGTACAGCGGTGTCACCCTTAAGGTTCCTGGCAAGGTCGTTTCTTCTCAGTCTGCTAAGAGGGGGAAGGGTGCTGAAAAACAGCAGCCTGTCATTCCCAGTACTGTTAGGTTGATGCCGATGAAGAAGAAGTATTCTCAGTTCGAGAGTTTGGAGAAGCAGCTTGAGGAAACTAGTAAGAAGATTCGTAAATAGTTTTTATTTCCCTCACCCATTCCTTCCTGTTTTCCCTTTCCATTATTCCTTCTATGGTGAATATGACTATGTTTTTTGCTCCTGCTTCTCTGATCAGTTTTACGTCTTGCTTGAACTGTTCTATGTTCTCGTAAGTTTTTTCATTCCTGAATATTCCCCTGCCTATGCACCCTATTCCGAATATGGCTTTTTTTCCGTATTTTCTAGCTGCTTTCTTTGCGAACCATTTTAGGTACAGTCTTGTGATTGTTCTTGGTGTGAGTGTTGTGTAGCTGATGAAGTTTTTTTCCATGTTGTCTGATAGCTCTGTTAAGTCTCCAAACCTTCTTGTTATCCATCCAGGCAGCGGAAAGCCGCTTATTATCACTTTTCCTCTGTGTTTTCTTATAACTTCTTCCAGGTATCTGTTGTTTTTTCCTTTTTTTAGTATGTGCGGAATGAAGTAGGTAAATAGCATGGTTATGAGGTTCAGTCTTCTCCCAGGGAACGGTGGTTCTATGTCCAGCTTTATGTCCAACTTGTCGAATTCCTTTAGTTTGTCTACCTCTTCTTTTTTTGTGAATCCGGAAAACCAGTAACCCTCTTCTTCGGTAAGTGTGGGCCATGCTCCTGTTTTTATGTTCTTGTTCCTTATTTTTTTCTTCCAATTCTCGTATTCTTTTCTTGTTTTTGATGCTATGTATATTTCAGTCTTGAAGTCTATCAGTTTGTTTACTGCTGTCCAGTCTGTTTTTTCTGGGAATTCGCACCAGAATATTACTCTCATATATTTTTAGAATTAGTTTTTGTTTATAAATCTGCTCTCAGGGTTGAAAGTTCCTGGTATTTGTGTATGTATTCTGTTGACATTTTCATAGATTTGAAGTTCTTTACTTTTTCCTTCAATCTTTTCAGTTCTCCTGCGAGTTTTTCTTGCTGCTGTCCCTCTCCTTTTTCTATCATTAGGACGTTGACGTAATTGCATAGTGGGTCGTCATCGTCTTCTTGCATGCAGTGCTTCTCCCGTGTCTTTTGCTTTATCTCGTTGATTACTGCTTCTGCAAAGGAGTCTGTTGTTTGGTTGAAGTCATAGACCTTTTTTAACTGGTTCGCGTTGCCGTTTTCTTCATAGTAGATGGTCATGTAGAATTTGTTGTTTTTTGTGTCTGTTTGGTCAACTACCAGCTTTTTCAGCTTTACCATAACCTTTTGCATTTTTCATTCTTCTTTTTAACTTATTTATATATTTTTTGCTGCCAACCATAAACCTGTTTGATACCTGTCAGAATTTCCTTCACTTGTTTTTTGAACAAAAGGTTTAAATAGATTTTTCTATACCCAGAAATGGGGGTATTATGATGAAGGCAAAGCTCTTTTTGGCATTACTATTTTCTGTATTGTTAGCTCTTTCAGTTTCTGCGGGCGTGGCCACTTCTGACAATGCTTACTACGTTGACTACGATGATGATTATAGGGGCTCCGAGAGGCCCAGGCTTGTTTATACTTATGACGATAGGTGGGACGATGATGATTGTGATGATGATGACTATGATTGTTACCGTAGAGCCCATTATTACCCTTATGATGACTACTGTGACGGTCGTTACTGTTATACTTACTATTACGACTATGGGAGGGCTGGCAGGTATTACACAAGGGACTATAGGGGCTACACCTATAGTCGCACTACTCGCTGCTATACATATTATGGCGGCAGGTGTTACGATAGCTACTACTATGACCGCGATTTTAACAGATTTTATTACTGGTTTAAGGATGGGGTAGACTCGACTTATCACTACGTCCCAAGCCGTAACTACCCTGAATACAGGTACGGGTGGGATGGAATTAGCACTTACTGATGGAGGTGGATTTATGAAACATAAAATTGTAATTCTTTTATTTGCAGCCTTGTTGGTTGTTTCAGCTGTTGGTGCAGCTGTTATGGTGGTTCCTGAAACAAATGTTTATTCGAATGATGCCATGCCTGCTGGTGTTTGGTACGTTACTTATCATGGCCGAAACGCCTACCCTACGACCTACTTCTTGTTTTCTTCTGACTACTATAATCGTTACGGCGGTTATTATAGGTATCACGACAGCTTTAAAGGGCGTTATTATTATAGGTATTACAACGATGATTACGACATCAACTATTACGATGACAATGATAGGAGGTACTACCATTACTTTTATTATGACTGATTATTTTTAGTTTTCTTCTTTTTTAAACCTTAAAGACTTAACCCAAAATTTTTTGGTTAAACTTAAAGAACTTTATTTTTCTTTTCTTCTAACATTTTTAGTATTCTATCCTTTCCATTACCATTTCCGTTATGATCGTTACCGTTGCCATTCCTCTTTGCGTAGAAATCAAATACTTTTTTTTCTAGACCTAATTGATGTGCTAGCTCATCAAAAACAAGGCTTGTTCCCATCACTGTATCACTGAGGAAACTCCATGTTACGTAACGCCTCACAGCATTTAGAAAAACAATCCTACTTTGAGAGTAAAAGGTACCCTCTCTCTGTATAAAATCCTTTATGTATTCGCTTCTTAGGGCCTTTAACGTATCGTTCATATGCGTCAATTTATTGTATCTTTGTAGGTATTCCCTATGCAATTTAGATTTATAAATCTTACTCCTACGGGCCCGATGGGATTTGAACCCACGACCTACTGCTTAGGAGGCAGTCGCTCTATCCAAGCTGAGCTACGAGCCCACGAGTTTTTCTTAATTCTCGTTTGTTTTTAAAGGTTTTTGATTAGCAAAGTTTAAAAATAATTTCATCGTTATGTTTTTCATGGTTTCAAAAAAGGTGCAGGCTGTTATTTATGACTTAAAAAAGGGTGAGCCTTATTTCCTTATACTTCATCGTGTTCTGCACTGGCGTGGGTGGGAGCTTCACAAGGGCACTATAGAGAATAACGATTCTTACAAGAAGACTTTGAGGCGTGAGATCTTTGAGGAGACCTGTTTGAGAAATGTTAAGATAGTGAGGCCTCTCGGCGTGAGTTTTTATTTTAACAGGCGCAAGAGTAAGGTTGTTGAGGTTTTTCTCGTTAAGGCTTCTATGCGCCAGAGGATAAACATTTCAAGAAATCCTTGTAAGGAGCATGACGGGTATTTGTGGGCTGATAGGGAGACTGCTTTGAAGAAGTTGACTTGGCCCGACGCTCGGAAGGTTATCAGGGGTTTGAAACCAAAACCTTTATAAACGCCTTTTTTAGATTTTATCCTCATGAAAGGTGTTATCGTTAATTTTCGCGGGGGTTTGCACACCCAGCGTAGCAATCAGATGGTTGTGAAGGTAGATTCTTCTAAATCAAAGAGTGATGCTGAGAAGCTTGTTGGCAAGAAAGTTGTTTGGACAAGCCCTGCCGGCAAGGAGATTTCCGGATTGGTTGTCAAGCCTCACGGTAACAAAGGTGCTTTGAGGGTTATATTCGATAAAGGCATGCCCGGTCAGGCCGTTGGCCAGGATGTGAAGGTGGAGTAAGATGGGTTTGAGAAAGGGTCACTGTTACAGCACGGTAAAGCGTGCTTACACTAGAAAGTCTAAGTACAAGAAGAAGGCTTACGTGAAGGCTGCTCCTTTTAACAAGGTTATGAAGTATGACATGGGTGATTTGAAAAAGAATTTCCCTGTCGAGATTAAGCTTGTTACCAAGCAGCCCATCCAGATCAGGCATAACGCCTTGGAATCTGCAAGAGTTGTTGTTAACCGTCACCTAACCGATAATTTGGGTAACAATTTCAAGTTGCTTTTGAGGCTCTACCCTCATCATATTCTTCGTGAGAATAAGATGTTGACGGGTGCTGGTGCTGACCGTATGCAGAGTGGTATGCAGCGTTCTTTCGGTAAGCCTGTTGGCCTTGCAGCTCGTGTTAAGAAGGGGCAGGTTGTTTTTTCTGCTTTTGTTGATAAGGAACAGGTTGATGTTGCTAGAGCAGCGTTGACGATGGCTAGGCATAGGATGCCTGGTCGTTATGGTATAGAAGTGGTTTTAAGCTAGTCCTATTCTTCTCATTATCTTTCTGAGAATTCCATCGTTCTGTTCTACTATTTCTGTGTAGTCCTGCCCTATCAGGTTGGCTGCTAGTCTCTTGTATGCTACTGCTGCTGTTGATTTTGGGTGTGTGTAGACTACAGCATCCCTTCTTACTAGCGCTTCTCTTACTGATTTGTCTTCTGGTATTATTCCCAGTATCGGTTTTTCCAGCATTGTTTCTATGTTTTTTACTGCTACGTCCATGTTGTTTGGTCTCGTTCTCGTTAGCACCACGCCTATTACTTTCTTTCCGAGTTGTTCGCTGAGCTTTATTGTTTTCAGGGCGTCTGTTATGGCTGGCATTTCCGGGTTTGTTATTATGATGAGTTGGTCCGATGCATTGATTGTTGCTAGGGCTTCCCTTCCCAGTCCTGCTGCCCCATCTATTATCACTATGTCGCTTTGGCCGTCAAGTTTCCTTACTATTTTTGGCAACGCATCTGGTGTTGTGTTTCTTATGTCGTCCAGGGATATTCCTGCTGGTATTATTTTTGTTCCTGCAGGGTGCGCGTAGATGGCTTCTCTTATCTGGTTTTTGCCTTGTAGAACGTGGTGTAGGTTTATGGGCAGTACCGGCACTCCTAGGTGTACTCCTATGTTTGGTGTGCTTAGGTTTCCGTCTATTATAGTTACGTCCCTATCAAAATAGTTTAGCGCAGAACCTAGGTTTATTGCGGTTGTGGTATTTGAAACAACTATTCCTGAGGCATGAACAAAATGGCCTCCCTCATCGCAGACTTGAAAATCATAAACGTGACGCTTGTCGTAGTTTATCTCTTCAACAGACTCCACCCGCCTGAAGGAGTAGCCAGAACAGGTCAGGTTGCGCAAGAAGAAAAGGTCGTCGTCAGGAACCCCTAATTTTTTTAAAGACACAACAAAGCGGGTGAGCATATTTCTAGATAGGGCATACTGCTCTTGTTCGTATTCGTAAATTAATTGCTTGGTGCACCCTAGCATGCTAGAGAGTTGAGTTGCAGTCAGCTTATTCTTAATCCTAACATCTTTGAGTAGTCTGCCTACTGGAAAAACGTCTATGTTTGTATTAAGTTTATCATGGTTTACAACCCAGTCCAATCTCTTTTTCTTTCTTGATTCTTTAAAACCTATGTGTTTGTTGTATTTTATTGCGTTTTCTCCTGAAATGTAGAGTCTCCAGTATCTCTGTTTGATCATTTTTGAATTTGAAGCTTTTTTGTATGTGTATTTTATTTGGCTGCATAGTCCATACCTTGTTCTTAGTAAGCTAGCTACTTGGAAGACTAGTTTTTTTGATTTTGAGACGTACTCTATCTCTAACCTGTTTTTAGAAACATGTGCGTCGCAGTCGAATAGCGCTCTTACAAAGGCACAGACGCATTTGTTGTTTGACATAAATATTTTTTCTGGAATAAATTTTTTCCCTGCTGTAACTTTTTTTATTTTGTACTGTTCAAACAAGTTTTTGATGGGCTCTTTTTTGGTGAAGGAAACCCTGTAAACCCCTGTTCTTTTGTCTATCAGACAGGTATATGAACCAAAAACTGATTCAAAAGCGTTCTCGATCTCGCTAAGCAGGCTGCTGTCTTTCCCTGCAAATATGTGGATAATGAAATGGTCTTTCCTTTTTTCTATGTGGCCGTCCCCCATCAGGTATCCCAACAGTTCAGAAATCTTTTCAGAAGAGTCCACTGTGTTGCCCCCATACGTTTTCGGGTTGAATAGCAATAGATAGTCTACCTTGGGCTGTATTACTTTTCCCTCTACTTTTTTTAATATGCCATGCCTCATCACTATGAATTTGTGTTCTTCTGTGACATCAATCAATCCTGCGGGAGAGTTTATCCTGAGCAATGTTTTTGGGGCTGGTTTTCTCATCAGGCAGACGGGTTTTCTTTTTTCTGAAATTAATGATTGTCCTTCATAATCAAAATGGACCACGTCAAGAATTAAGTCATCTGGAGGGGTTAAAACCTCAAATAGTTCGTAACTTCCATCTACTTTTGTTGCCATAAGGTATTTGACCTTGTCTTTTTGGTCATCAATCAGCCTATCAATAAAAGGACCTATTTCTATTATATTCCCATCAGCCAGTGAAACGTATTCAGAATAACCTAAGCTTTTTCCCACACCCCCTTTTCCGCTCACTAGCCCTATGTACAATGTCATTATTATACCCCTTTATTTGTTCTGTTTATATGTTTTTTTATTTTTCTGAATATAGTTCAACAAATTCTTTTGTTTTGTGCAAGAATTCCTTTAATCTTTCTATGTTTACTACCTCTCCCTCAGTCACCAAAGCGACGTTTTTCCTGAATTCTTCTCTAACATCAAATCTTGACTTGTCTATTCTTCTTAGCAGATAGTAAAATTCCATAAGCTCGTTCACTTTTTTGTCTTTTGGGTAAACTTTTTGTAGTAGGTCTACTCTCATCAAAGGTATGGTTGGCATGTTTTTTACTTTTTTTGCATGTAACATGTCTTCTACGGTGTAGTCTAAGGCGCTGATCAGTCTCTTTATGGCGTTCCTGATTACGTCTGCTGTCCGAGTATACTTCAGAGTAACGTAAAATAGGTGTTCCGCTCTTAAGAGCTGTCCTTTTGCGTTATCAGAATCTTCTCGCATTTTGCCTTAATATATTGTTTATTTTGAGCATGTATCTTTTTGTTTTGTTAACGTAATCCTTTATCTTTTCATAGTCCACAGTCTTGGTTCTGAAGTCTGTTCCGCAGACCACCAGTCTGTCCCCCCTTATGAACTCCATGGTTCCTCTTTTTCTCGTTTCCATTATCGTCTTTACTTCGGATATCAGGGCTATGTGCTCCCTTTCGATGTTGTAGCGTGGGGCGCTGCTTGTCTTGAAAAGTTCGAACGTAGATTGGAAGTTTGCTGGTGTTGTCATTATTCTTTTGTACATCCTGTCGTATTCCACCGTTGCTTCGACGCTGAGTGTTATTGCGTTGTTGATATTTTCCAGTATTGCCACCACCAGTTTTGTGTCCTTCAGTAATGGGTAGGTTACGTACGCCAAGTGGTCTGCTATTCTCAAAGCAGAGTTTGCTTTTTCCAGCAGCGCGTACGCCCTTTCCATGAGTTTTTGAAGGGCTTTTTATGAATATAAGTTTTATTGTGTTAGTTCTAGTATTGCAGCTGCTATGTCCCCGTCATTCTTTTCTAGGCTTTCTCTCGCTTCTTTTTCTTTGCAGTCTGCTTTTTCCATAACTGTTTTCACGTCTTCCTCTGTGTATTTTTTCAGTTCCCTTTCTTCTATTTCGCCTGTTATTTGGAAGCTTTCCTTTCCCATCATGTCTATCTTTACGACTTCGGGGTTGTTGATTATGAGTTCTTTGTCTTTGGTTTTTATTATGACTTGCGTAGAATCTAGAGCCTCCTGTTTTATTCCCATCTTTTTCATCGCTTTTTCTAAATCTTTGGGGTTTATTCCGGAAAACATACTCTCTAACCTAGAACTCTGAAGTTGTGTAGGTACAATTCCAGTAGTATTACTACGATTATGGCTATTATTACGACCATTGGTTTTATCTCTATCTTGCTTTTGTAATCGTCAAAGTATCTTACAAGTCCCCCGCCTGAGCTGGGCATCTGTATACGTTCTGCCATGTAGAATTACACGTCGTCAAGGTTTAAAAAGCTTTTGGTGAATATAGAGGAGAAAATTTAAAAAAAGAAAGAAAAAGGTTTATTAGTAAAGTGTTTGTATTCCCTTGATGTCTCCAGTGTTTAAATCCCTTTTAATGGTCTCTCCTTCAGTGGAATAACCATACATCGTTTCTAAGGTGCATGTTGTTGTGTACAAATCGCCCATCCCTGCTGAGTGTCCTAATTCGTGTGTTGCTATGTTCTGCAGGTCCATTAACGCTGGATTTGATGTTGCGTCTCCCCAAGTGAAGATTTCGTTGAACAACATATCCCATTCTACTATCTCTCTCGTTTGTGGTGGTCCGCTGAAGTAGCCCCACACTGTTGTTACTGCTATGACGTTAGTATCTGGATAGAAACCGAATGACGCTGTGTTTATTTCATCGTAATTGCCGTTGTTGTAGTTGTATACGTCACTTAAAAGTCCTTCACCAAAGATATTCCCACCGTATCCTTCCCATTCTGCTACTCCAAGGTTTACGCTGTCAAGTACGAAGTTACTTGTTAACCCGTCTAAGTTTGTAGGGTTCACGTAGTATGGTTCGTTTGTTTTCCACTTCGCTCCTTTTGAGAGGAATGTGTAGCAGTTTGTTGTCTTTGCTGGTTTTGCGTGGTTATTCTTGTAGTGTATAAACGTCACTTTTTCCAATGTTTTCTTGTTCGTATTTTCTTGCACTTGTTCTGGTAATGCAAACACCAGAGAAACTACCAAAATTGATAGTATCAGCCCTAATGTTATTGTTTTTTTCACGGTTTTCACCGTTAGAAGCGATATATTGTTTGTTTATATAGTTTTTGATTTAAAAAAGAAAAAGTTTAGGCTCCGTAGCCAGTTGGTACAGTTTTATATGTAAAGTAAGGAGGTCTATAGGTTAGAGCATGGATTCCAGTTTGTTATATTGATCAGGGGACATAGCATTGCCAAATAGTGCTAACTTTATGGCTGCTCTTTCTTCATCATAAGCTCCTGTGTAGCCACAGCTAGAGTGGTGGTAACCTTCAACGTGTACAATTATAGAATTAAAGTCTAACAAACCGATTTCTCTTCCTGCACCATTTACTATATAGAATTTTGAAAATTTGTTAGAGTGTACTATTTCTTCGAGTTCTGAATCCTCAATCGCTGGTATTTTAACTTCACCAAAGACTTTTTTGAGTTTGTCTAACAGTTCCTTTGTAAGTCTGGCTTTAGTTTCAGGTAAATCTTCCCACCTTTCTTTAGGTACTTCTACGATTCTTTTCTTAAAAAATCCGAGGTTAATAGGTTCAGTATAACTTACTAGTTTTTTCACTTCGTATAGATCGTAAGTCCTGTTGATACTCTCTAATACCATAATCCCCCCCTATTGATGGAGTTTATAAAGTTTTCTATTACAAAGTAACTTATGGAATAATATCCAAATGTTTTTTGATCATTCTTGTTTTTTGTTTTGTTTTTAATATACTCTTTTGTTATACCAATTTATTCCCAAATATAATTTGTGGTTTGAAGTATTTTTAAAATAAAAAAGTAGGAAAGGATAAGCCATCTTCTGTCAGCCCCTCGCTGCTTGATGCAGGTCTTAGATAGGCTGTTCTAACATTCGACTATGCGTTCGTTGCGAACTTGCACCAGTCGGGACTCGCCGTTTCACCGTATCCTTTTAGAGTGCTCTGCTGGTTATCTCAGCTTTTTCGCAAAAGCCTTCGCAGCTTTCATTGCTCGAAAAGGCCGTGTCGTTTCTGAGCGGTTGCCTTGGGTTTCCCCAACTTGTTTTAAGCGACCGTTATTGTGGTGGATGGACTTTCCTCACGGTTTCCCGCGACAGTTAGATCCTTTCCTACTTAAGAATTATGCCTTGTTTTGGCTTTAAATAGCTTTCTGTCCATTAGGCTTTGTTATGAATGATGCTTAAAACAGCTGACTTCAGACTAACAAAAGGTTTATAAAAGGCTGTATTACAATAAAACCGATTAAAATGATAACGAGAACGGGAAAAAAACAAAGTATGAACCTGGTAAAATTAGTAGAAAAATATAAAGCAGAAGATAAAAAAATAGAAGGTGCAATATATGAGTACAAACCTGGAGAAATAATCCCTTTGAAGGAACTTTGTAAAAAAACAAGTCTTAGTGGGGAACGTTTGGTGGCATATCAGTCCCGACATTATTACGACCTAGATATCGGGGATAAGGATAATTTCAAAAGACACGATCCTAATGCTGGTAAGAAGTGTTCTGGCTATACAGAGTCAATCTGTTAGACTGTTATTAAGTAGCTTTATACGCAAAGCCGATTCATCCATCTTCTGGCTGTTCCACATAGCCCTTTATTATGAGTCTTCCGAGCATGCTTAGGTGTATTTCTACCCTTCCGTTCTTTTCTGTAGTGTCAACTAGCCCAAGCTCTTTAAGTCCTTCGCTTTTGAGTGTTCCGTTGACGTGGTATGATATTAGGGGTAGTGACATTTTTGTTCTCTTGCTCAGTTCGTCTAATGACAAGCAGCATCCCGGTTGGTTCAGTACTTTCAGTATTTCCATCTTTTTGTCTGTTAGCAGTTTGTAGTATGAGAATTTAAGTACAGGCAGCATTATCACTCCTTTCTGCTCATCCACCGCGAATGCTTTTAAGCCGTTGACGAATGCTGCTGAGGTTGCTGCGCAGTTGGTTATCTTGTCTCCTGTGGTTACGTTGACTATGAGGTCTGCCTCATTTTCGTCTTTTCTTATTTTTGATACGGTCTCGAACATCGCTTCCCAGAGTTCTGATCCCGATTCAACTTTTATCGTCTTTATCATTACTGGTATCTTGAATTTTTCCATCTCTTTTTTTGTTTTTTCTGCTATCTCCATTTTTGATTCTGGTGCTACTAGAATTATCCTTTCGGTTGGGACTTCTTTTATGCCCTGGAATAGGGCTTCCATGTTTTCGCCTACTGGCGCTATTACTATCTTCTTCATTAAAACCCCTTATTGTGGGTTTTAAGTCTTATTTAAACATTTTGAAAGAGAATTCTATTGGAACAGCTTGTTTATTATGTCCATGGTGAAGAGTATTGTTGCGTGTGCCTGCTCTTTTGTTGGCTCGAAGACTTCTTGTTTTTTGTGTACGGTGTACACTCTTACTTGGTTTATGAGGTGTATTTGTTGTGTCACTCCAGGGTCGAATTTAACGTTTTTGTCCATTAGTTTTGCTACCAGCGTTCCCAGTCCTATTCCTGGGTTCTTTTCTAGTATGTCTGCGCCCGTTATTTCGTAGTATTTCCTGTGTAGGCAAGTTTCGAGTACTCTTCCGCACATTATCATGGCACTTCTGTATAGGTCGTTTTCGAAGCATTTTTTCATGTCTTGTATGTCCTTAGTGACCTCATTTTTTATCTCGGTTGGGATGCGCTGTGGTGCCTTTATGTCCAGGTTTTCTTTTTTGTGCACGCTTATTCTTCCTGCTGTTGTCTTTACCTGCTGCACTATTTTCACCATGCCCTTCAGGTCGCCTGTTAGGTAGAGTTTGTCTAGTTGGTTTACCGAATCTAGAACGTCCATCAGCCTGTTTTTGCTGCTCTCGTCTGTTATCTCCCTTGTTAAGGACCATGCTTTGTTCTTTAATATTTGCAGGTTCCTGTGTATGTTTTTTTGGTATACGTCTTCTCTTTTTTGTTTGAAGTCTAGTATTATGTTGTTTTTCTGGTTCGGCTTTAATTCCACCCCATGGTATGCTGCCTTTACCAGCGCCTCTTCAAGTTCTTCTATTGAGTTTTTTAGGCTGTTCATTTTTAGAATACTGTCTGCTCTTTTTCTTTCTGCTAAATTTGTTGGCGTGTTAATAAGTTTTTCTATCCTGGAATTTTAGGGTTAGTTGTTCGTTATTTTCCTCGTCGCTTGTTATCCCGCCGAATGCCATTATAAGGTCAGGCTCTGAAGCAGTCTCCAAGGCTTCTATCATCTTGCTGTAGAGTCCGAAATCGGTGGGGTTCTGTTTTACCAGCAGCATGCCTTCCAGCAACCTTTCTCTCGGCGCATCTAGGCTTAGTTCCCTTAGAATGTTGAATGTCTCTCTTTTTGCTATTGCGTATTTATGTTCTTTTGTCATCTCTTCGAGTCTTTTTCCTCTTATCTTGTCGCCGTACCTTTCTCTCAGAAATTGTGTCAGGTCGGGCTCTATCTTTATTGGATTGAAAGCTCCGTCTATGAATCTTCCTTCTAAGAATTTCTTGTAAAGTTCGAATTTTTCAACAAGGTTTTTGTATTCTCTTTTCATCAAAATCACCTGTTTATTACTACTAATGGGTGACTATATAAATCTTTCGTTTTGGAGGTTAAAAACAACTTTTATATAACATAGTTTCCATAACATGATTTATGGGGTGGTTTTATGAGAAAGCTTATGATTGTTCTGGCTGCAGCGTTTTTGCTGTTGAGTTCTGTGGCTTTTGCTGACATGATGGACTGGGGCTGGGGCAGTGGCATGATGGCTCCCGGTATGATGGGCTGGTGGCCTTTCGGAATAGGCTGGGGCGTATTCGGAGTGTTCGTAACGATTCTCTGGATTCTCGCTTTCGTCTTCTGGATTTGGATGTTAGTAGATGTAGTTACGAGAAGGTTCGATGACAACATAGAGAAGTTAGTCTGGGTTCTGGTGATAATCTTTGCTAACATCATAGGGGCTTTGATCTACTACTTCATCATAAAAGCCGGGAATAGGTCCTCTGCAGTGATGCGCAGGCCCGTGCCCAAGAAATAATTTTTTTATTTTTTTTCTGGCTGAGGTATTGAGACGCCGTCATATTTTATTTCTTTTCCGCGGAAGGTTTCTCTTGCCAGTTGGAAGTATTGCAGTGCTTTTTCTGGTTCTTTTTTTGCGTGGTTGCAGTATCTTTCTAGGCAGCCTTGCATGAATGACAGTCTCACGTCTTCTACGGTATGCTTTTCAAGAGCGTTCTCTACGACATTGCCCTCGATGTTTCCTTTCTTTAGCCTGTCTAAGTAATCGTGTTCCATGGCGCGAATGAGGTGGGTTTGTTTATAAAGCTTTCTGAATGCAAATGTTTATAAAACCCTTAATGGTGGGTTTTCATATGGCAATTTTATTTAACCATGCAGAAGTTGATGAGTTTGTTAACACTCCACTCTTTGCTAGGCTGGTTGCTGACTCCGGCTACAAGTCCGTTGGTGTGAAGGTCGTTGAGAAGGACAAAGTTGTTCAGGAGCTGACTGCTTCTTACAAAAACAAGAAAATTAATTTTAAAGATGGGATAAAAAACCCTGATTTTGTAGTTGTTTTGGACTATAAATTCTTGAAAAGCCTGGACAAGAAAAAGTTGGAGTGGATTAAGGCCAATCCCATGAAAGCATACCTCAAGTACCATGACAAGTTTGACGTTCCTTTTTTTGTTAAGTTGAGAGTTTTGTCGATGATGCAAAATGCTTGAAAACAAGTTGAAAGGTATAACCGCGAAAGTTTTGCCTCTTTTTGCTATTTACCATTTTGCTAATGCTACGCCTGTTTTTGCAGAGCCTAATTCTAGGTCCATGCATAGTTTTATCGCTGGCAGGTTGTTGGAGAACGAAGGCAGGTTAAATGATTCTTTGAAAAGTTACTTCGATGCTCTTGATAATGACTCCACATCTGCTACTATCCTTAACTCCATAGCAGAGGTTTATATCCGGCGTGATCTTCCTGGGATGGCCCTTTTCTATTTACGTGATGCTGTTAAGCACGACCCTGAATACCTCGAGGCTCGTAGTAACCTTGCGGGTGTTTACGTTAGCAATACAGACTACACGAAAGGGTTGGAGCACGCTATTTTTGTTATTTCAAGAAAGCCCGATGATGTTTTGGCTTTGAACTCTGCCGGCGAGTCTTATTATAAGATGCATAATTTTTCTGAGTCCAGGAAGTATTTTGGTAAGACCGTTGAGTTGGATACGCATGAGCCTAGCGCCATGTTCGCCTGGCACAGGCTTGGGATGATGGATTTTAGTGAGAGTAAGTTCAGGGATGCTATCGATAAGTTGAAACGCTCTATCTGGCGTGTCAACAACAACAGTCCCGATGACCGGCTTATCGTGTATCAGAACCTTTATTACATAACCATTTCGTATTACACTCTAGAAGAGTTTGATGAAGCTAAGAATCATCTTGATTTCTTGTATGCGGCTTTGAAGTATGAGAGGAATCCTTCTGTTAGTGAGAAGGTAAAAAGTTTTAATCTTAAATCTGTTGAGGAGCAGATTAAGAAGGCGATTCAAAGTAAAAGTAAGAAAGCTACTCCTAGTACTGCCATTCCGAGGTAGGCTGCTTTGTTCCACTGCCATACCTTTGCCCCATCGAAGTTCCAGACTGGTATCAGGTTGAATACAGCTATCCAGCTGTTAATTATGACTCCGTAATTTGCTATTTCTGATAGTATCCCAGCAGGGTTTGTTAGTTTTATTCCGAAGAATATTAACGCCAAGGCTAAATTTGTTAGCGGCCCCATCGCTGATAGCTTCCCATTTCTTTCTCTTGTAACGTGTCCTCTTATCATCACAGCTCCTGGTGCTGCTAGTACAAACCCAAAGAATGACATTGCTATGGCCAGTATAAGCATCGTGTCAAAGCTTCTGAATTCTGCAAACAGTCCGTATCTCTGCGCTAATACCTTGTGAGCCATCTCGTGGAATATGAATGCTGTTCCGACGGTGAATGCGGATATTATGAAGGAATAAAGTATTTGCTGCATCGCTGTTCCTTGTCTCAAAAGTATTGCGAATGCTATCGAGATTGCTACCCACGCTTTCAGCAAATCGATTATTTCTTTTTTTGATGTTCTCATTAATAATAGAATTGGTCAGCTTCTTTTATAAGATTTTTGTTTAACGCTTATTTGAGTAGTTGTGCTAATCCTCCTATGTGGTACATGTTATCTTCTCCAAACACCCTATCATAAATCTTTAAGTTTTCTATCATAACATAAGGTGCTCTGTACACAATTCCGTATGTTTTTGCGCGTCCAAAGAAATCGTCAATTACTTCTATAAGCACTTTGCCATTAACCGCAATTTTGGTGTCGGATGTGAATTTTCTTATGAGGGCTATTTGGCTGCCGTATTTCATTTGTTTGTCTGACGTTATCTCTATCTTCTCTGTTCGTATTTTTTCTGTTATCGCAATTGCTTCGTCTCTTCCTATCATCTGTTTTCCATCGAGTAATTTCTCTATGTCTTTCCTTCCTACTTTCAGTTCAAAGTATTTTCCGTCTTTTCTTACTATTAGTTTTGGTTCCATCGTTCTCAATTTTTTAAGAAGTTTTTGAAAAATGTGTAAAACCGTGCTTTGGTAAAGTACAGAAAGTTAGGTTGTTAGTAGCTGCATGCTGAACATCTCGTTGCCTTGATGCGTACACACCAGCCCTATCAAACGATTGTTTTGTTCGTACCTAGCATCTCTTTTTGAGGGGTCTTTCATCCTTAGATGCTTTCAGGATTTATGACGTAACGCGTAGCTGCCCGGCCTGCCCTGTCGGACAACCGGTTGACCAGTGGCGTCGAACCCTTGTTCCTCTCGTACTAAAGGATCCTTCCTCTCAGATGCTTGCATTCCCAGTAGATATCATACATACTGTCTCACGACGTATTTAACCCAGCTCACGAACCGCTTTAACCGGTGAACACCCGTACCCTTGGACGCTTCTGCACGCCCAGGATGCGATGAGCCGACATCGAAGTAGCAAACAGCGCCGTCGATTTGAGCTCTTAGGCGCTACGACTCAATTATCCCCGAGATAGCTTTTCTGTCAGCCGTAGCCCCCATCAAGGGGGACATACGGGTTCGCTAGACCCGGCTTTCGCCTCTGCATTCCGTATCGTTAGGAATACAGTCAGGCAGGCTTTTGCTCTTGCACTCAACTCCCGATTTCTGAACGGGATGAGCCTACCTTTGGGCCCCACTGATATCTTTTCAGCGGGGTGCCGCCCCAGCCAAACTGTCCGTATGCAGATGTCCTTCATTGCTGAAGTTAGCAATGCGAGCCGTGAAGGGTGGTGTCTCATCGTTGTCTAGGCCCAATATTTCTACCAGGCTTTAAGCGACTCCCACCTACGCTGCACAACGCAACTTACATCGCACCTACAAACTACAGTAAAGTTCTACGGGGTCTTCGCTTCCCACTGGGAATCTCTGGACTTCACACCAGAATGTTGTGTTCGGGGGGTTCCAACTCGGGACAGTGGAAACCTCATTACGCCATTCATGCAAGTCGTCAATCAAACGACAAGGTATTACGCTCACTCTGTTACTTTAATGACCTCGTTTGAGGCGGCCAAACATTTCTGCTTGGCTCCTAACATCGCTGTTAGGGTCGGACTATATCTTCACCTTTCGGTGTCTGACGTATAGTCTCTGAGGATACTTCTCGACGAGAAGTCTTTCCTGCTGATTTTCTCCGCTTATGTATTTTTAGGGTTCGTTTCATCGTCACCGATGGAATATCCTAACATAAGATACTGAGATGTTCCAGCATATGGTCAGATTTTACTAAGGCAGTTTCTTCCACCTTAAGAGAATTATAGTTATTCCCGCCGTTTACCAGCTCTTAGCCTCCTTGAAAAGAGGTTTCAAGTACTGGCACTGGGCAGACGTCACCATCCATACACACCCTTGCGGGCTTGCGGATCGTTGCGTTTTTATTAAACAGTTGGGCTTCCCTTGTTATTGCACCCTGTAATCGCATTATGCATACAATCGCAGGGACTCCTTAGACCGAAGACACGGAGCCAATTTGCCGAATTCCCTAAATTGGATTTACCCCACATACCTGAGGCTTCTTACCTAGGGGACCTGTGCCGGTTCTTGGTATAGTCATTCAACATTCTTTCAAGTTCCTTTTTCACGGGCTCCAGGCTTCAACCGAACAAACCTTAAGGCCTGCCATTCAAAGATTTAATCAGGTTCTCATCGTTAAGATACTTCCCTGATTTATTCTTTTTAGCATTCACGACGGTGAATGTCGGTTTAGCCCGAAGCGTCAGAAGCTTGACTTTCGTTGCCGAGTAGTTGAATGGTAAAGGAATCTTAACCTTTTTCCCTTTCCCGAACTTCAATTTGTGGGTTCGGTTAGGACTAACTTACTCTTAGCTGACATGCGTTGCTAAGAAACCCTTCCCCTTTCGGTATTAGAGATTCTCGCTCTATTCAGGTCCTACTACCGCCAGGATTCTCATTCCTGCAAGGTCCACCTCTCCTTACGGAGGGGCTTCTTGCCTAACAGGACGCCTACCTACCACGAAGCAACTTAATGCTTGTCTACGGTATCGGTAACTGATTTAGCCCCGTCCATCTTCGGGGCATATAACCTTGACAGGTAAGCTGTTACGCACTTATTATAGGATGGCTGCTTCTGAGCCAACCTCCCCGCTGTCTTTGGTTATACACACCCTTTTGCCTTTCACACTTAATCAGCATTTAGGGACCTTAACCATAGTGAGGGTTGTTCCCCTCTGGAGACAGAAGTTTACCCCCTGCCCCTGTTTCCCGACTTCTACGATATCAGAACATTTGGAGTTGGACAAGGAGGCGAGAAGTTTCCCTCCCTACTCTCCAAATCCGTCGCTCTACCATTCTGATGATCTCCGTCGAGACTATACTGCGGCATATTTCGGTAGGAACCAGCTATCACTGCCCTCGATTGGCTTTTCACCCCTAGTCCCAAATCACACGAGCACATGCACGTAGCACCGCTTCAGGCTTCCCCGAGGGATTAACCTCGCTTCGCCTTGCTCAGGACTAGATCGGACAGTTTCGGGTAGTACCCAAGTGACTTTAGGCATTTTCATACCTCACTCCTCATTGCTTGCGGGTTGTTGCTTTCGCTGCGAGTCAGACTTTTCTGTCTTCCTCTCGCCACTCAAGTACACTCCCTGGCCCGTTATTCGAAACGTACGATACAATTCCTTAGAACAGTATCACTCCATACTCATCAGGTTTCAGGGTCTTTTCACTCCCTGTTACGGGTGCTTTTCAGCTTTCCATCACGGTACTGCGTTTGCTATTGGACTCGAGACATGTTTAAGGTTGGAAGTTGATGCCTCCCAAATTCCCGGCTAATATCCGATAGCCGGTACTCAGGATACTCGCACATCCTGCAAGAAAACATTACGGGGCTGTCACCCTCTTGGGCTCTCCATTCCAGGAAAATTCTTGCCTCCTTGCGAGGACTAAAAGCGAGTCCTGTTACACCACATCTACTTGCACTTTCATGCAAGCATTCAGTTTGCCTTCTGCCGCTTTCTCTCTCTGATAATGACGGCATCTCAGTTGATTTCTTTTCCTCCGGGTACTGAGACGTTTCACTTCCCCGGGTTCCCCTTCCTTTCGGAATACAAAGGAGAAGTCTCATTCAGGAATCCTCGGTTCAATGGCTGCATGCGCCTCGCCGAGGCATTTCGTAGCTTGCCACGCCCTTCGTCGGTGTTCTCGAACCAAGCCATCCACCTGATGAGGTAGTAGGATCTGTACTTTACCTTTGCACGGTATCACAAACATGATGTTTTGCGACGCTGTAAAGCTTAGCGTCAATGATACCCTTAGACCAAAAAACTTCGTTTCTGATCCGCATCAGTATTTTTCAAGTTATGAAAAATGGACCCGTCGGGACTCTTCGATAAAACCAAATTTTCTTTGATTTTTATTTTCGAACCCGAGACCCCTGCCTTGCAAGGGCAGTGCTCTACCAGTCTGAGCTACAGGCCCATTGTGATCGTGTATGAGCAATAAAGTGTGTTAGTCCCTTTTTTGTTTTTATTTTCTTGTAAAAATAAAAAGGAGGTGATCCAGCTGCAGGTTCCCCTACAGCTACCTTGTGACGACTTATCCCTCCTCACTGAACTTAGATTCGGAATGATTAAGAACCAATCCTCATCTAAACCCTGCTCGGTTGGAGTGACGGGCAGTGTGTGCAAGGCACGTTGACGTATTCACCGGGCGTTGTTGACACCCGATTACTAGGGATTCCGGCGTCATGAGGGCGAATTACAGCCCTCAATCTGAACTAGGATAGGGTTTCGAGGTTTGGCTTCTCCTTTCGGAGTTGCATCCCATTGTCCCTACCATTGCCGCGCGCGTGTAGCCCAGCAGATTCGAGCCATACAGACCTACCGTTGCCTGCACCCTCCTCCTCCTTACGAAGGCAGTCTCTGCAGTGTGCTCGATCCCAAAGTTTGGTCGCTAGCAACTGCAAACACAGGTCTTGTTCGTTACCTGACTTAACAGGACACCTTACGGCACGAACTGACGGCGGCCATGCAACATCTCTCGGCTTGTTAGGTAAGACCTTCAATCTGACCTTCATTCTGCCGTCGCTGCTGGTGAGATTTTCTGGGTATAGTTAAATTAAACCGCACGCGTCACCCCTGGTAGCGCGCCCCCGCCAATTCCTTTAAGTTTCAGTCTTGCGGCCGTACTTCCCAGGTGGCGAGCTTAACGCCTTCGCTCCGGCACTGCATGTTCACGAAGAGCATGCAACACATAGCTCGCAGCGTTTACGGCTGGGACTACTAGGGTATCTAATCCTGATCGCTCCCCCAGCTTTCGTCTCTCACCGTCGGATCTGTTCTGGTCGAGTGCCTACGCCATAGGTGGTCCTCCAAGGATTAAAACATTTTACCGCTTCCCAAGGAGTTCCCTCGACCCCTCCCAGTCCCTAACTCAACAGTCTCTTTCGCGCGTTGTTAGGTTAAGCCTAACAATTTCACAAAAGGCTTGTTGAGTCGGCTACAGACGCTTTAGACCCAATAATTGTGACCACCACTCGGGACGCCGGTGTTACCGCGGCGGCTGGCACCGGTCTTACCCATCCCTTATTCGCCAAGGTATTTATGCTTGGCAAAAGCCTAGTTAAAAACTAAACACGTGGGATTCCCTTATCACGCTTGCGCGCATTGTAAAGGATTCTAGCCTGCTGCACCCCTTAGGGCTAGGGCCCTTATCTCAGTGCCCTTCTCGGGGCGTGAACTCTCATTCCCCCTACTGATCTGAGGTTTGGTGAGCCTTTACCTCACCAACAGCCTAATCAGCCGCCGACTCACCTTATGGCATTGCTTTTCACGGAAAGAGCATTCCAGCACCAATCCGCTATCCGATTTTAGCCTCAGTTTCCCAAGGTTATCTCGGACCATAAGTTAGATTATCGACGTGTTACTGAGCCTTACGCCTGTGCTCCTTGCGGAGCCCTCCGACTTGCATGGCTTAACGAATCCCACTAGCAGCAGTCTCCCGCAGGATCAACGGGACTTACAGTAGCAAGAACTGATGTAAAGTCTTTTGGGGACTTAACATCTCACTTTGCTCATACATCGTACTTGAACATTTTTTTTCAAGTATTCATTTTTTGTATTATATGCCCAATCACCGTCGGGCATATTAACTTGTATTGTGTGTTTTTTAAGCATCAAGAATTGAATCAGAATCTAAATCGAAAAGATGCTCTAGTTATCTTTTTTCATAGTACAGGTTAGGAGAAGCAGGTTATTTATAAAGCTTTTGGTTGTTTTTTTTATTTTATATGGAACTCAACAACATCATCGTCCTTCAGTTCGTAATCTAGTCCTAGCTGCTGTCCAGGGTATTTTGACGATCCCCACACCCTCGCAAACCTAAATTTTTTTATGAAGTCTTTGTGTATTCTTTCTGCCAAGTCCCTCACAGTGTCTCCTTTGTGCATGGCTACTGGCGGCCAGTCCTTTTCCTTTCTTGGCTGTTTTGTGTATACTTTGATAAGATTAAGGTTTTTCCATATCTTCCATTTCATGTCCTCTATTCTGTCTTTGCTTGTTACTTTTATGCTTTGTATGAAGGTTGTGCTTTCATTGACGACTTCTTCCAGTTCTTCTAGTGTTATCTCTCCCTCTATTTCTACAACCGCATTTAGTATTCCGTAATCCCTGCATATTCTCTTTGCATCTTCGATGTCTCCTTTGATTTTCCCTATGAAGCTTATCCCTCCGCTTCCTTCTTTCTTTACTTTTACGTTTGGTCTTTCTTTGTCTATCTTTATGTTTGCTTTTTCGAATTCGTCTTTTAGCAGTTTCAGGTCTGATTCTTCTTTCACAACGAACACTACCAGGTCAGCATTCCTTATTATGCTGAAGTGTGTTGGCCCTTTTTCCTTGTTTATGAAGTCTTCTGTTATTGGCGGTATCTCAACTATCTGTATTTTTACTCCCTGGTATTCCATTATGCCTATCTCTGGCATCTTTGTTGTGAATTCGTGTTCGGATATTTCTGGCTTGGCGTTTGTTAGTTTTGATAGTAGGTATGATTTTCCTGAGTTTGTTAAGCCAACGAGAACTGCTTGCGCTGCTCCTTCTTTTTTTACTGCTATATGAAACTTTTTTCCAGCAGCCTTTTTCTCTTTTTCAACCTCTGCCCTGTATTTTGCCAGCTTGCTTTTTATGTCTGCCCTTAATGTCTCACTTCCTTTATGCGAAGGTGCTTTCTTGAGCATGTCTTCTAGTGCTTTTATTTTCTCGCTTACTGTTTTGGCATCGTTATATGCTCTTTCTGCTGCCTGGTACTCAGGAGTTGCGTTTATCGGCATTTTTCTTTACTATTCCTTCCTTGTTTTAATACTTTATCCAAAAGCAAATACCACTGGTTAGTAGAAAGTTTTAAATATTTGTTATCATACACGAAACCAGTCATTTTCAGTCTAAGCCTCGCCTGTAGAAACTCAGGTGATTAGCAGGATCCTGTGTAGAGGTGGGCGAGGCTTGCATTTATATTAAGTTTGGGGGGTTAAAATGGCTGGACTAACGGTAATTATGCATGCACCTGAAGATTTTGTGAAATCAGCAGTTCATATGGAAGATAACTATCCAGGAATTATAAGAAGTGCTGTCTGGAACAAAGTAATTTTCCCACATAGGTTAGTAAGGGGTATAGCATCAATGATCCAAAAACCTCTCATAACAAAAAAATACTTTAGATTAGTTGAATCTTTTTGTAACAAGGTAAAAAATCCCCGAGAGCATCATTACATTGATATGGTTGCTGAAAAAGATGGTATTACAGTTCCAAAGGAAATAAAACCTTTTAATGAAAAAAGTTACAAGTTTAGAGGGGATCTTGCATATGTAGGTATAGAGTTTGAACTCGCTGAAAAAAAGAGTTTGGAATACTTAATTACGCATGGCACATCCTAATTCTGTTTCCATAATCTTTTTAAATCTCCTTTCATTCTGATTTCTTGATGGTAGACTTCGAAAGCATTAAGGCTTTTTTCAACCTTTCAGGTGGGGGTTTTATTATTAAGCTGATTGCTGCCATTTCCATAGTTTTGGTTGGTTTGCTTGTTGGTTACATCGTTGGCAGGCTTACTAGGAGGGTTCTTCATGAGCTTGAGCTTAACAAAGTGCTTAAGGAACAGGGTGTTAAGATTCCTCTTGAGGAGTTGATTGCTTCTTTTGTTCGTTACATCATCTATTTCATTGCCTTGATTTTCGCTCTGGGTCAGCTTGGTTTGGAGACTGTTGTCTTTTCCGTGATACTTGGTGTTATCCTTGTTATCATGATTGCTTTTGTTATTCTTGCTTTCAAGGATTTCATTCCCAACGTTACTGCTGGTTTTTTTATTCATCAGCAGGGTTTTATCAAGAAGGGTAACAGGATTAGGGTTAGCAATTCTGAGGGTGTTGTTATCCACACTGACTTGACAGAAACGAGGTTGAAGCTTGATAACGGTGATGTCATTTACATTCCTAATTCCCTGATTGTTAAGAGTGAAGTGGTTAAGGTTAAGAAGTGAACGAAAGTATTATATATTATTTAACATAACTTTTGGATTATGAGGTGGTTTATTCCTTTGCTGGTTTTTGTATTCGTTGCTGGTTGTTCCACCCCTCAGCCTCCGCTTATTGAAGAGGTTTCTATTCTTTGCGGCCCCCCTTACTTTGAGTTTAAGGATGGCGAGTGTTGTCTTGACGAAAACAGCAACCAGGTTTGTGATGTTGATGAAATCCAAAAGTTTCCAGAAGAGGAGGAGGAAGCTGTGGAGATTCCTGATTCGTGTTACCTGGGAACGTATTTTGATTGCACTAACATCAACATAAAAAAAGATGATGTTATGGGCGGCTTCGTTTCTTTTGACCTTACCTTCAAGAAGTTTGGTGCTGCTGTTGTTACAAAGATTGATTTTCCTCAGCTTGGTTGTTCCTACACCAATGACTTTTGGAGTATCGATGACGGTGTTAGGCAGACTCCTAAGTCCTTTTACATAAAATGCCCCTTTAAGGGAGATGTTTTGTCATCTGGTTATGCCGATTCAGAGATGGTTGTTGACATAATCCATTACGATGAGGTCAGGCAGGGTGTTGATTCTGCTTGGACAGGAGTTTACGATATCAGGAATTTCACCATTACGGGCCATGTTTCTGGTAGCATCTAAAGTTTTTTATACTGATTTCTTATTTGTTTTGTCATGAAGCTTTTTCACAAAGGTAAGGTTTTGGCAGAGGGTGTTGTTTTCTACCGTAACCCTTTTTTGAGGGCTCTTGGTTTGAGGTACTCTTTAAAGCCGAAGCCTATCGTTTTGGTCTCTCCTTCTGAAAGCGTTAGTGGTTGTGCTATTGACATGTTTTTTGTTTTCTTCAGTACCGATGTTTTGTGGCTTAATTCCAAGTATGAAGTTGTTGACTTGAGAAGGACGGTTAAGCCATTTTCTCTTCCAATAAAACCTAAGGTTCCTGCCAAGTATGTTGTTGAGTTGCCTGTTGGTTTGATAAACGATGTTAAAATCGGTGATAGAATGTCTTTTAATTAAGAGTTATAATACCAAAAAAGCAAAAAGTTATAAGTTCTTCCTTTATTTCAGAGACCTTAATGTGAGGTAAATATGAAGTATAAAGAATTTGCAATAAAAGTAGCTTTGGATGCTGGGAAACTATTAATGGATAACTATGGCAAAATACAGAGTTTAGAATACAAACTGAAAACGAATTTTAAGATAGGGGTAGATTGTCAGAGTGACAACCTGATTCGTAAGGCAATAGTTGAAAATTTTCCTGAACATAACATCTATTCTGAAGAGAATAACCCTAGGGAAAAACAGTCAGAATTCAGTTGGGTTATTGACCCTTTAGATGGCACGCTTCCTTTCACATATCGCATAAGCGACCATTTTAGTGTTGCAATATCCTTGGTAAACAAAAAAACACCTATTTTAGGAGTTATTTATGCTCCGAAGAGAGGTGAGCTTTATGTTGCTGAAAAGGGTAAAGGCGCCTTTTGTAATGACCTCCCTATAAAGGTGTCTTCAGTTACTGATGTCAATAAAGCAATGGTTGCATTGGATTACGGAAAGTTTATGAGGCAAAGGATTGCTGATTACCACAGGAGGTTGCTTTCTGATGATGGAGTTACTTACCCGTTCACCTATGGTTGTGCATCTGTCTCGTTAGCTTTGGTAGCGGCCGGTAAACTCGACGGTTACTTGGCATTAAAGTTAGAACCGTGGGACATGGCTGCTGGTGTGATTTTGAATAGGGAAGTTGGTAGTAAGGTCACAACAATTGATGGGAAGGATTGGCAGTTTGGTGATGAATCTATTTTAGCAGCAAATCCTAGTCTTCATAGGAAACTTCTTGAAGTGTTAAGTGGTAGGTAAGTCCAATCCAAACCTTTTTAAACTAGTTTTTCGTTTTTATTTTTCATGGATATTTGCACTGTTGGCGGTTATGCTGAGGTTGGAAAGAACATGACCGTCGTTAAGGTTAACGATGACGCTGTCGTTATGGATATGGGCTTTTTTCTTCCAAAACTTATTGACTTTGAGGAGGAGGGCGGTGATCGTAAGAACACCACTCCTGAGAGCTTGATTAAGATTGGCGCTATTCCCAACGATCGTATGATTGATTCTTGGAGGAAGAATGTTAGGGCGATTGTTTTGGGTCATTGCCACCTCGACCACATTGGTGCTGCTCCTTTTCTTGCCCACAAGTATAACTGTCCTATCATAGGTACTCCCTATACTACAGAAGTTCTGAGGAACATGGTTAGGGATGATGGTCTTGTTATGAAGAACGAGCTTAAGCCGCTTAATCCTAACTCTACTATGAGGGTTGCTAAAAATGTTGATATTGAGTTGATTAACATGACTCATTCAACGCCGCAGACTGCTATGATAGCAGTTCATACAAAAGAGGGTACTATTCTTTATGCCAATGATTTTAAGTTTGATAACCATCCCATTGTTGGTAAGAAGCCTAATCTTAAAAGGCTGAAGCAGTTGGGTGATAATGGTGTTAAGGCCCTGATTGTGGATTCGCTCTATGCTGCTGACGATAGGAAAACGCCTTCTGAGAAGGTTGCGAGAGAGATGCTGAAGGATGTTCTGCTCGGAACGAGTAACGAAAATAATGCTGTAATCACTACAACCTTCGCTTCTCACATAGCTAGGTTGAAGAGCATCTACGATTTTGGTGTTGAACTTGATCGTAAGGTTGTTTTTCTTGGTAGGAGCATGATGAAGTATATTCTTGCTGCTGAGAAGTTGAATTTGGTTAAGTTTCAGAAAGCGCAGGTTGTGGGCTATGCCAATAAGGTTAAGAAGAAGCTTAAGGAAATCGAGCGTGAGGGTCGTTCTGATTATTTGATTGTTTGTACTGGTAGCCAGGGTGAGCCAGGTTCTGTTTTGAGTAGGATGACTACCAATCAGCTTCCGTTTGAGTTCATGACCGATGACCACGTGGTTTTCTCTTGTAAGACCATTCCAGTTCCGATCAATCAGGCTAACAGGGCTATGTTAGAGGGGCGTCTTAAGAAGAGGAAGGTTAGGATATTCAGCGACATTCATGTTTCTGGTCACGCTGGTAGGGAAGACCTTCGTGATTTAATCAAGATTACTAAGCCGGAACACATAATCCCTGCACATGGTAATATCTCCATGCTTACTGCGTTAGGTGAGTTGGCTACTGAGATGGATTACGAGCTCGGTAGGAATGTGCATATCAGGGGAGATGGTCAGGTTTTGAACATAAGGTAATTCTAGAAAAAATTAAAGAGTGCGCCGGCCGGGATTTGAACCCGGATGTTCAGCTTGGAAGGCTGAAATCATAGCCATTAGATCACCAGCGCTTTGAAAAAATTTACATCTTAGAATTCTTATAAACCTTTCTGTTCGAAGAACGGCTTTGCTTTTTGTTCTTTTTCTTTCTTTCCTGTTGGTTTGCTTTGCGCAGTTTGTATTGCTGTTGTTTGTCCATGTGTCGCTTTTGCTAGCCCTTCTTTTATCACATTATCTTTCCAGCCCTTGGCCTTTAAGCTTTGTGTAATCTTGTCGTCTTTTATGTTTAGTCTCTTGCAGAGTTGTATGTATGCTACAAGTTTTTTCATGTCTTGTGTTTCCGTGGGTGCTTTTCTCATGGTTTCTTCTCTCTTTTTGTCCCATTCCATGTCGTCAAAGGCGTATTCTACCTGTTCTTTTGTCCATCCCTTTTCGAGCAGGGCTTTTGCTATGTCCTTCTTCTTGACCTTGTTTTTAAGTTGGTCTTTTATGTAGTTCTTGACTGCTTCAAGGTCTTTTTCTGACTTGAAGGGTGATTTCTTTCTCGCTATTTTCCCCAGGCTGAATTTTCCCCTGTAGAAGTTTAGGTATAGTATAGCAAATATCAGTAGTGCTATTATGATTATTATCCCGAGCCAGGGTATTTTTCTTCCTCCGCAGTCCTTCGGGCATATTATTTCATCTTCTTGGGGCTTGCTGCATTTTCCATCTCCGCACACGTATTCTTCTCCTTGTGGTATCTCTACAGGCATCTTTTTGGGGACTATTACCGTTTTCAGCTGGTACATTGCTTGTTGGGTTACCAGTGATTTGACTGCGTAAGTTATTGTTGTTGAGCCTAGCGTTTGGTAATAGAACTTCACTATGGGGTCTTCCATCACTACTTCGAATGTTGGTTTCTCGAATGTTATGTCTGATACGCTTTGCGCTATTGTTTTTGGTATGACCTCATAAACGTAAACGTCTGTCATGCTTGCTTTTGGGCTTATTGTTTTTGTTATTATGCTGTATATTTCCGCACTTCCATCTTGGTTGGTTACCTTGTACGTCTTTACTGCCACGTTGATGTTTGCTTTGTCCTGGTATTTGAATATCTCTTCAGCGTCTTCTGTTACCAGCTCCTCTACGTCTGATGGGTTTACTATTTGCGTGTCTTTTGTTTCTGACATCTTTGTTGCTGTGTCAGGCAGGCTGTTTACATAAGCTTCAATTTCGTCTTTTATGTCTGCTAGTTGCCCTTCTTTTTCTTCAAGGGATATGTTCATGTTTTTTATGTTGTTTACCTGTGTCTGATAGTTGGCTAGTTGTTGTATTTCGTCTTCAACGTTTAGTATCCACGATATTTCTTGTAGTTTTATCTTGTTCAGTTTGTCTTTTGCGTCTTGTATGAGTTCGTCTACCTCTCCGAATTCTTCAGGGGTTTCTGTTGAGTATACTATTATTTCTTCTGTGGCACCTGCCCCTGCGAAGCTGACGTATACGTCTGCTGTTTGTTTTTTGGTTACGTTCGGTGTTGTTACGTTGAAGAACGATAGGGGTATTGAAAGTTTTGTGTTGTTCATTCCCTTGTTTCTGATTTCGTATATCTCAGGTATTGTTACGCTTATGTCATAGAAGCTGCTTGTGTATGATGAACCTCCGCCATATTCCGTGTACTCTATTCTGAGGTTTGAGAGTTGTGCGTACCCATTGCTTTCTGATTTTACTGTTATCGGTACTGGGCAGTCACCTATGTTGTCCGGTTGGCAAGATTCTAAGTATGATGTTAGCGAGTCTTGGAAGGATATGTCTGTAAACCAGTTGCTGAATTGTTGTGTTGTTATCACACCCGTTAGGTTGTCGTTGTATTCTCCCGGGGCTATCCTTATGTAGTAGTTTCTCGAGTCTATTGGCATGCAGAATGCATAGCCCCAGCTGGAGTCCAAGCCTATCTCGCAGTTGTATTTTGTTGTTGCGGGGTTGTCATCTCTTGATATTTCATAGCTTCTTTCTTGCTTGTCTAGTTTGAGGCATACCATATAATACCATTGTATGCCTTGTCCCAGTGCTATGTTGCAGGTTTGCCATGCTTTGACGGTTGAGCCTCTTGGTAGTGTGCAGTTCTGTGCGCCGCCGTAAGCCACCGCTCCATCGAAAGATAGTATCACAGCGTCTAAAGCTGCTGTGCCTTCAGTTACTGCTGCGTAGTTTGCTCCTATTTGGTAATTCTTGGCGTAAGGTAAGTCTATTAGTTGGCAGTAATATGTTGTGTTTTTGTCAAGGTATTGTATGCTTCCCTGTGATTGTATGTCCAGTCCCTCAGGATAAACTGGCGGTCCGTATTTGTTTAGGAACGGTCCCATGTATTTCCATTCAGGTTTTTCAGAAGATTCAGGCACGTCCAGCGACAGGAGTCTTGTCGGGTTACTCGCAGACCCTGTTACAGCCATCTGTATGCTATCTATGGTTGCCATTGCTGGCAGCTTAAGTCCTATCTGTGTTTCTTGTCCTGCAGACAGGCTGAGGTTTTTTGTGCTGCTCGGGTTTGTTACTGTTATCTCTTCAGCGGTTGCTTTGTAGCTTGTGTTTGTGCTTACAAGGTAGTCTGTTAGGGGCAAGCTTTCTTTTTTCCCTTCGAGGTCCAGTAGTATTTCGCTTCCCTTTTCTACGTTGCCTTGGAAGGTTATGTTTATTAGTCCTTGCAGTTTTTCGCCCGGTAAGTATTTTGTTTTTTCAAGTTCTATGCTTACCGATGGCTCTGCTACCGCATACCCCGTGTAGCTTGCGTACTGGTTTATGAAGAATATGCCTATTGTAAAAATTGTTATGAGTAAAATTAGTCGTAAATCTACCTTCATTAAAATCCCTCTTTTTCTTTATTTTCAATATTTTTTCTCATATTTAAATCTTTGCCATCTTTTTGTGTCGTCAGCTCGTGGTACACCTTTCTTATGCCTCCTATTACTCTTCTCTTCCGTCTTTCTTCAAGGCTATCGTATATTGGCTCTATAGCTTCGTAAAGTATTTCTGCCGCTTCAAGGTCTCCTTTCTTTAGGTTTTCTTCTGCTTTCTTCGTCAGCGACCTTATTTCTTTTATCGCTAATCCTGTTTGTGATGGTATCCCGATGTATGTCATCACAGCTTTCGTTTTTTCTATCATTATCATTCCCTTGAATACTAGTACGAATAATCCTGTGGTTATCGCTGCTAGGACGAGTATTATCATG
This sequence comes from archaeon, assembly GCA_043810595.1. GTDB lineage: Archaea > Nanobdellota > Nanobdellia > SCGC-AAA011-G17 > VGLX01 > JAWABC01. The sequence continues at coordinate 146 of JBDRNX010000017.1, read as the reverse complement.
AACATTTCGCATTCTATTGGTGATATGCATATGTATTGTGTGATCACATAAATCAAAGCGCCTGCTATTATTATGGTGTTTAGTGCGAAGATGATGTTTTTTTTCTTGGTGAGTTTGCCTTTTTTCTTGTGGTATCTCCATAGGCT
>JBDRNX010000016.1:0-2547 GCA_043810595.1 archaeon | reverse complement strand
TATGAAGAGCGCCTCATTGAGACGCCCTCCAATCACCTCTCTCCTTGGATCCAAGGATAATTCTTCTTTACTTCTCCTATGAACGCTGTTGGTGAATAGTCACCCAGCTCTGATATTATTCCTGTTACCAACTCAGGCTCAACGATTTCAAAGACTATGTTGCTTATTTCAACCCCTTTTGGGGGTCTATGCCAAACTTCTTTTGACTCTCTTCTTTCTATGGCCTCTTCAAAGCCGAAAACGGTTAAAGGGTCGTATTTCCATGAGTCTGTGCAGCAGTATACTGGTATGTCGTATTTTTCTGCTATGTCTGCATACATCTCTGTTCCCATCTTGTTTATTATCTCCCCTTCTGAGGTTATTGCGTCAGCACCAAAAAATACCATGTTTGCTTTCTTCAAAGCGAATCTTCCTGAAGCGTCTGTGAACATCTTTACTGGTATTTTTGCTTTGGCTAATTCGATTGCTGTCGTCCTTCCCTGGTACAGAGGCCTTGTTTCTGTGCAGTAAACCTTGAATTTTCTTGTTTTTGCTGCCTCTTTCAGTATGCTGACTACCGTGCCGCTGTGGCAGTGTGTGAATATTATGTCTTTGTTCCTTATTTTTCTGCTTCCTATGGTTGCTATTATTTTTTGTGCTTCATCAAAATGCTTCAATGCTATGTCAGCGTTCTTTTTTATGTCCATAAGAGCAAATCTTATCGCATTCCTCAGGCAGGGTTCTGTTGGTCTCGTTGCTATGATCTTGTTGATAGAATTCTTGTCGTGCTTGAGCTTTAGTGCTCTAATTCCTGCTCTTGCTACGTTCTCTGCCCCCTGTATTTTTAAGGATTTTATGTCTTTTATTATCTTGTTAAAATCCATGATGAATTGTTTTTCTTTTTTCTATTTAAATCTTTCCTAATTAAAAAGTAGAATTTCGGAATCAAAAAGTTTTTAAGCAATCCCTTTTTTTATCGTTGTTATGAAGGCGTTTAGGTCTATTATCGTTTCAGTGTTGTTGATTGCGACTGCGCAATTGTTGATGAAAAGGGGGGTTTCCGGTTTTTCTTTCACGTTTGAAAATCTCTCTGCTAATTTTGCTTCGCTCATCTTTAATCCTTATCTTATCCTTGGTCTTGTTTCTTTGTTTGTTGGTACTGTTATTTACCTTAGTGCTTTGTCAAAGGCTGATTTGAGTTATGCTTATCCTATCTTGGGTTTGGGTTATATTTTTGTTGCTATCGCCTCGCTGCTTTTTTTGGGCGAGCTCATAAGTCTAGTCCGTTGGGCTGGCATATTCACTATTTGTGTTGGTGTTTTTATGATGTCTAGGAGTTGAAAAGATGAACGTGTATATAGTTGCCATGTTTTTTTCCCTGCTGCTTTCAATAGCCGGTCAGCTTTTGTTGAAGCGTGGAATGAATAAGGTTGGTCAGGTTAGTTTGCTGAATCGTAACATTTCAAGGACTCTCTTTAGGATGTTGACCAATTCTTCTATTATTGTTGGCGGTTTTGTTTTCGTTGCAAGCTTGACTTTGTGGCTTGTTGTCCTTTCCAAGCTTGACATAAGCTATGCCTATCCCATTGTCAGCATTAATTACGTAGCTATTGCCCTTTCTTCGAAGTTTTTCTTTAAGGAGAAGGTTTCCTTATTCCGCTGGGCTAGTATTTTCATAATATGCTTCGGTGTTGTTTTAGTATCTATAAGTTAGTGCAAAGGTTTTTAAATAACATAAAATTATTCTTTGCGTATGGTCTTGGAATCGTTGATTACGCCAAGGTTTGCTGAAAAGAGGCCTTGGGAGCTCTTTTTCATCGGTATCTTTTATTCCACGATTGCTATGTTTCTGAGTTTGTGGATTTTCCAAGAACATGCGAGCTTGGTTATGGTTTTCCTCACCGTTCTCGCTTGCGTTCCCCTTATGTATAATACCATGAAGCTTGAGGAGAAAAATGAGAGGGTTGAGGATTCCCCCATTGAAGAGTTCAAGGAGCATTGGAGGGCTCTTTCCTTTTTTGTTGCTTTGTTCCTCGGTTTTGTGGTTTCTTTTGCTGTGTGGTATGTTTTCCTTCCCCCTGAGTTGGTTGGTAGTCTGTTCAGCAGCCAAGCCAACACGATTAACGCTATTAACGCTAAGATTCATTCCAGTCCCACCAGTGGTAGTATTACTGCTTTCATTGCTAACGGGGCTATTTTTGCTAAGATTTTTAGCAATAACGTTAAGGTTTTGTTCTTCTGTGTTTTCTTTGCTTTCTTTTACGGGGCTGGAGCTATTTTCATCCTTACGTGGAACGCTTCTGTTATCTCAACTGCAGTTGGCAACTTCATAAGGGAAAATCTGGCTAACGCTACTGGTTGGGCTTACTTCACTGTCTTTTCAATCGGCTTTATGCGTTACATGACCCATGGCATTTTTGAGATAGTTGCTTATTTCATGGGAGGCCTTGCTGGTGGCATAATCTCTGTTGCTGTGATAAGGCATGAAATCAAGACTAAGAAGTTCAGGCACATAGTTTTTGATTCTTTTGACTTGATTGTCCTTGCGTTGGTAACCTTGTTCATAGC
>JBDRNX010000015.1:0-3393 GCA_043810595.1 archaeon | reverse complement strand
GGTCGACATTAACAAATATCTCTTTATTAAATGCATTATTACTTTTACCGTCAAAACACGACAGACCTAATTCAAGGGGGGTTATGTAACCATAATTTGCGTGCCTAGCATAGAGGCGCTTACTACCCTCAGCAGAAAGATTCGGAGATTCAGTCCACAAGCCACCTCCAACAGCAGGTACGTGATGACCGTAGCCAGCACAACTAACAGCACCAGGCGCACTCCACATAACATTAAACTCAGAATTGTAGGGAACACTTGAAGGGTTGCCCTCAACCCACAGCTTAATACTCAAACCAGGAGAAGCAGCTTTAGCTTTCTCATAAATGTCAAGAAGGTTTTCTCCAGAGTACTGGCCTACGCCAGACAAATCAACATAATCACCTGAAGTGGAAAAGTAAACAACAATCAAATCCTTCAACTCATCAACAGTCAAAACAGAAGTGTCAGAAAAATAATCCTTGATAGCCTGAATCAGAACTTCCTTAAACTCCTCAACAGGAACCCAGGTACAACACAAACCAAGCTCAGAACAGCATTCATCCTCGGTCACGATACCTAGATTAACAAGCTTGTCACAACTATCAACACTGGCAGCTGACTCGCAAGCAACAACCTGAACGTCAGACAGAGAAGATGAAATAGAAGAAACAACATTACCGGTAAGCAGGTTAGTACAACACTTGCTTAGAGCAGAACAGCAATCACTCTTGGTCACCAAGCCCAAATCGCCAAGCTTGTCACAATTATTATTATCATGAGCAGAGTTACAAGCCGCAACCTGTATATCACTAAGTATCGGCTTCTCGGTACAACCTAAAACAAAAAAAACTCCTATAAGAATCGGTAAGAAATACCACCACTTTTTCATAAAGAAGAAAAAAACAAGGAAATATATAAAATTATCGGATTAACAGCAGAAGCTCATAATAGAACAGCACTGCTCCTTCGTAACTATACCTAGGTCGGCAAGCTTATCACAGTTATTATTCTCGGCAGCGTACTGACAAGAAGCCTGCTGGATCTCACTCAAAGTATTATTACTAGTTTGGTTGGTTTCGTTAGTCTCAGGAGGAACCTCCGGCGTAAACGTTTCATTCTGAGTAACGTTAACCTCAACGTAAACAGGGTTAACAATCTGCTGGTCTATAGAGTTCAAGAATATGCCAACAAAACTAGAACCGTCAATAGAAAAAACCTGCATCTTAGCCCTGAAAGAACCGGCAGTCAGAACACAAAAAGGGTTATCCTGAACGCCGATAGCCCCCTTCAGAGTGAAAGGAGACAACTTCTCAGGCTCAAAAGAAACTTCTGAATCGTAATCAACGTTAGAGAAGCACACCTTGTCAACAGAATTCGGAAGAGGAATGACCACTTCCTTAACAGTGCCAACACCGTAACCTGACACCTTGACAACAGCAGCGTTTATGTTCTTCTCAAAGCTGTAAAGCTTATCCAAATCCAGGACAAACCTGAAAAAGAAAAACGCCAAAAGCACAACAACAAGTAGACCGCCAACCAGAACTAAATAATTAGGACCTTTCTGCTGAGATTTCTTTTCCTCCTTCTTCGGCTTTGCAGAAACACCTCTGGCAACAAAAGGATTCGCAAAAGACGGAGCCCCTTTTTTACTATCCATACAAAAAAGAAAAAAAATTAGTATATAAGCTTTTCTTAGAAAAAATTTAAATCCTTTAGGTCAGATGTGAAATCATAAATTCTTAATACCTTTAAATGTAATAAATTGGTAAAGGTTAGAGAGCTTGCTAAAATGATTGTAATCTTTAGTAATTAAATATTATCCTATTTTTACTAATGCCAAGAAATTTTCTTTGTTTTCCGGAAATTTTTTATTTTTATCGAGAATTTTACATTCCACTGGGCGTCACGACAAATGTGCGCGCAGCACTTATAACTGTAAGATTATTTCTATTTCTTATGAAAATATCGGTAGCACGTACTTATAAGTTTAGGCTGTACCCTTCAAAACAAGATATTGAAGTTATGAATGAAACTCTTGATGTTTGTAGATTCTTATACAATGCTGAGCTAGAGTATGAAAAACAGTTATATTTCTCCAGAATAGAGTACGCTAGTAGGAATGATCTTAATAACCTTATTCCTGACTGGAGAGTAATTAACCATAATTTGTATCTTGTCTACGCCCAGGTTTTACTAAATGTTTCAGATAGAGTATGTAAAGCTTTTAAGAAATTCTTTGAGGGGATTAAAGAGGGGAGGAAGGTAGGTTTTCCAAGATTTAAGTGTAAGGAAAGATATAATTCTTTTACTTTTCCTCAAAATGGTTTTAAATTTGAGAATAATAAACTTAAATTGTCAAAAATTGGTATGATAAATATTAAACTGCATAGAAAAATAGAAGGTAAGATTAAAACATTGGCTATTAAAAAGACATATACTAATAAGTGGTTTGCCTGCTTTACAGTAATACTAGAAAAAGAAATTAGAGAAAAAAAGATTAAGAAGTATGTTGGTATTGATGTAGGTATTAATAGCTTCTATGCTGACAGCGAAGGCAATAGGATTAATAATCCTAAATGGTTCAGAAGATATGAAAAAAGATTAGCCTTTTTACAGAGAAAGCATTCCAAGAAACAAAAGGGAAGCAACAATAGCAAAAAAACAAGGTTAAGGATAACAAGGCTTCATGAGAAGATTGTTAACCAAAGAACTGATTTCTTACATAAGGAATCAAGAAAGCTAACTAATAATTATTCTATTATTGCTGTTGAAAAACTTTCCATAAAGAACATGATTAGCAATCATTACTTAGCAAAATCGATTGGGGACGCAAGCTGGAATAAATTTCTATTACTCTTGACCTACAAAGTGGAAGAAACTGGTGGTCAAATAATAGAAACTGAAGCGAGTGGAACATCACAATACTGCATCTGCGGAAATGAAGTAAAAAAGTCTTTAAAAGTTAGAACTCATAAATGTAACAGATGCGGTTTGGAAATGGACCGTGACGTTATGTCTGCAATAATAATCAAAGCCTTAGCTTTGGATACCGTTGGAACAGCGGGAATCAACGCTTGTGGAGATGTTCATGAGGACATCTATGAAACAAGAAGTCAACTTAGTGTTGACACTCAGCACTGAAGTGCCGAGTAGTTCACAAGCTTAACTCAAAGGAGCCTTTACTATGGCTCCAAGCAAGTAAGCGAAAATCACGAAAAGTACGGAGAAGCTCAACACAAAAATGAACTTCCTCATGAAATCCGTGCTCACCGTAACTAAGCCCGCCTGCTTCATCTGCTTCTTCAGAGAAGAATCAACCTTCCTCGTCCTGACAAAGAACAGAGCAACGATCAAGCCGATTATGCTCAAACAGTTAGCCAAGCTGATAAGAGTAATTTTCCACCACTGCTC
>JBDRNX010000014.1:0-2803 GCA_043810595.1 archaeon | reverse complement strand
ATAATCCATGTTAGCCGCCTTGACTAAAAGAAAGTGATTAATAAAGTTTATGGTTCCCAAAATTCAAACCCTGTACCTGACACGGTCATACCAAACCTTGAAAGAAGTTGGTGTCGACCTGTATAAAGGCTTAGCCACATTCTCCCGCACAAAATCAAAAATCTGAACAAAAAAGCCAATAAAATACGTAGGTGATTTGTGCTTGAGGTTGAATTGAACAACCTTCGGCTTAATCAACCCCCTCAAAACAAAGTAGGGAATCAAGCCATAACGCTTATTGGTACAAGGACCACGCATAAGGTTAAGCACAAGGTTCAAGTAAGCGTTCTTCTTCTTCAGCCTTATGTGCTTCCAGCGGTCCCAATAATTCAAATCAAAAGCAGAATCCCTCTTCGTCCTTATGATTTTGTCCCTGATTGCCTTATCATACAGAGGGGTGCCGAAGAAAAAAACTAAGTTATTTACTGAAAGATAATAAGGTTTTGGAAGATTTATTAGAAGGGTGATAAGATTAAGCATATCCTCTTTGCTCTCGTAAGGATTTGTCGTAATGACATCATACATCACAGCAACTTTATCCTTGAACTTGTTAACAATATTAGCGGCCTTTATCACCTGCCCATCGGTAATGAACCTCTTGTATATTTCAAAGTTAACACGCTCAGAACCCTGAATACCAATAATTATGTCAGTAAGACCAGCATCAACAAGCAAAGCCAATTTTTCCTCATTCGTTGTAGGAGGGTCAGCAAGGCATTTAAACCTGATACCAACCTCTTTCTTATACCTCCTGCTGAACTCCTCAAAATCAGACATGGGACGAGCAAACAAAGTCTCATCACGGATATCAAAAACACCCAAAGTCTTGAACTCATCCTTCAAACGAGCCATCTCCCTAATAGCATAACCTATGGAATTGAAACGAATCAGCCTACCCTTCCCAGTGCAAAGCTTCCTCAAGATGTGATTAGAACAGTAAGCACAGGCATTAGGACATCCACGCTCTGTCTGAAAAAAAATCATACCATTCAAATGACTCTCTTCAAATGGCACAATGTTGTTACGTTCTAGAATGTAATGGTCCTCCAAATTGTAATCAGGGGGAGGAAGAGAATCAAGATCCTCTATTAACTTCCTAATATCATTCTTGTAAATAATACCATCCTTCCTAACCCAGAGATTGGGAATTTTTGTAATATCCTGCTTCTTCTCAAGCTTATCAAGAAGCTCAGGCATAGTAAATTCGCCCTCACCAACACAAACAAGGTCGACATGCTCAATACACTTGTCAGGACTGATGGTAGCATGAATACCCCCCCAGATAATGGGTTTACCCAAACCCTTCAAGTGATGGATAACCCGGATTGCACGAACAGAAGTGGAAGCGTAAGAAGAGATACCGATAATGTCAAAGTCCCTGCACATATCGTAAAGCTGAGCCAGAACCTTCTTAGAATACCTTTTGGAATAGTTCTCAGCCTCGGGCAAGAAAAAAACCTTAACCTCATGACCATGACTCTTCAACATAGAAGAAACGTGACGAATACCCTGATCAGAGGGATAAGTACTAGTCGACAACAGAGCCACTTTCATTTTTTCAACAGATCTTCAACCTTACCAAGAACATCATCAATAGCTATCGCTTTCATACACTCCATATCGTTCCTCTTGCACTCATACTTCCTGCACGAGGTACAGGCTTCTTTCTTCTTGTATATGTAACGAGCATTACCCTGAGGCGAGTAAGGCACCCAATCCCTCGGGTCGCCAGCGCCGAACAAAGCAACAACAGGCCTCTCAAGAGCAGCAGCAACATGCATAGTGCCCGTATCAACGCTAACAACCAGGTTAGCACGCTTAACAAGCGAGAACAACTGCTTAATATCAGTAAGACCAGCAAGGTTAACAGCGCTATGCTTCATCATCTGAATGATGTGGTTGTTAAAAACAAAATCCTCGATGGAACCTGTAAAAACAACCCTAGCCCTATACTTATCGATAAGCGTATCGGCAACCTTAGCGAACCTGTCATCAAGCCAGTAATGAGTCTTATGTTTTGCCGCAGCATGGATAACGACAAGAAAGTCGTTGGGATGAATCTTGCTCTTCTTCAGCAACCTTGCCACATATTCATCAGCTCCGGGAGTTGTGTAAATCTCCAGATGCTTATCATCAGTTGTAACCCCGAGAATCTTCACGACATCGAGATTGTCATTAATTTTGTGCTTACGCTTAAAAGTAGGTTTGATCTTACGATGCAAGAAATATCCCCTGCCTTCCCGGAAACCTACCTTCGTGCAACCAATCCTGAAAGGTATCTTAGCTTTGTAAAGAAGCTTACTAACCTTGTACGAACCTATCTCAATACCGGGATGGAGTATGATAGCCAGGTCGTACTTGCCCTTCAGCGAATCAGCTATCCTCTGAAATTTATAATTAAAATCATCCTTAGAATAAGATATTATATTATCGACGTTAGGATTGCCGGAAATGACATCCACCATGGAAGGAACGAGCATCATCGTAATCTTGGCGTCAGGAAACTTCTGCCTCAAGGCACGAATAGCAGGAGTTGTAACAATGACATCACCTATGTACAGCAAATCAACCACAAGAATGCTCTTGAATGACTGGGGCATCTTCTTGAACTTGAAGGGGTTAACTAACAAAAACACTCCGTAATCAGCATACCAGATGAGATGCCTTAAAAAATTCGAAACCTTCTTACCAAAAGTCTCCATAAATACCCCCGTCAGATAAGCCCACCAATAAAAAGCATGTTTATATACCTTTTCAAAGACGC
>JBDRNX010000013.1:0-2012 GCA_043810595.1 archaeon | reverse complement strand
TCATGATGTTTTGCTTTCTTACAGGCCTTTCAGGTGGTCTTATCTTATCGTTACTCTTACTACTGCTATTCTCTGTTTGTTTGCGTTGCTTTTTTTGCGTGATTGAATTATCGCTTCTTTGTATATGTTTTCGAGGTCTGCTTTGAAGTCCTCTTCGTTATACCTTTGTGCCCTTTTGAGTGCTTTTTTTGACATTTCTTCCCAGAGTTTTTTGTCTTTCAGTATCTTTGCTGTTTTTTCTGCTATGTCTTTGCTGTCCTTGGGTCTTACAAGGTGGCCTGTTTCTCCGTCTATGAGCCAGTCTGGTATGCCTCCTATGTCGCTTCCCACAACCGGAAGTCCTGTTGCCATGGCTTCTATTCCCACCATCCCGAACTGTTCCATCCAAACGCTTGGCATTACCAGTAGTTGTGCTTTGTTGTACTGTTCCAGCACTTGTTCAGGCCTCAGCTTTCCTGTGAATTCCGCATTTATTCCGAGCTCTTTTGCTCTTTTTTGCAGTTTTTTTCTTTCGCTGCCTCCTCCTATCACTCTGAGCCTTGCTTCTTTCACCTCTTTCTGTATTTCCGGCATGGCTTCTATGAGGTATTCCACTCCCTTGTTTGGTGTTATCGCTCCCACGTAAAGTATTAGTCCCTCTTCCCTTTTTTGTTTTTCAGGTTTCCAGAAGTCCAGGTTTATGAAGTGTGGCAGGTATACCACGCTGCCTAGCTTGAATGCTTCTAGGTATTCTTTAAGTCTCTTGCTTGGTGCTATTAGGAATGTGATTTTTTCCCGTGTCAGTTTTATCCTTTTTTTGTTTCTCGCATAGCATAGTATGTAGTGCCATGGCTTGATGCAGTTTTTCAGGCATTTTGGCTCTATACCTTCCACACAGCTGCATACCTGCAGCCTGTTTTTTGTGACTGCCCATGATGTGGGGCACATAAGCCCGTAATCATGTATGGTTTGTACTACTGGTATTGTTCCGTCGAAGGCTTCGAGTATGCTTGTTGAGTATTTGTAGTGGTTATGTAGGTGTATTACGTCTGGCTTTACTTCCTTTATGTAATTCTTTAGTGCTTGGTTTATTTTTTTGCTGAAGAAGAACTTTCTGTAGTAATTAACGAGGGGATTTGATGATTCTTTGACGATGAGTTTGTTTTCGTCTTTTATGTTTTCTTTGCCTACAGCGAATAGGTAAATGTAGTGATTTTTTCTTAGCAGGCTTATTGTGTCGTGCATGCATGCTTCTGCTCCGCTGTACCTTTCATAGGTCTGGTTTACTTGTAGCACCCTCATAGTTGTTTTGTTTTTCGAAAAAATATATAAACTTATTCCTTTTTTGAAGCTTTGATGGACATTTCGATAGTTTTGCCGACTTATAACGAGCGTAAGAATATTGAGATTCTGGTTCCTGAGCTTGAGGATCTGCTTAGGAAGAACAGGCTTAAGGGTGAGATTATAGTTGTTGATGACAGCAGTCCTGACGGTACTGCCGAGGTTGCTAAGGAGCTTAACAAGAGGTATGGTAATGTTAATGTTATTGTGAGGGCGAAGAAGGAGGGGATAGGTGCTGCTTTGCGTGAAGGCTATAACAACGCTTCTGGCGACATAATTTTTTCTATGGATTCTGACCTTTCTTTTGATCATAATCTCATTCCTGCTTTTTTGGAGAGGTTAAAGAGTTATGACCTTGTTGTTGGTTCCAGGCATACTTCAAGCGGGGGTTATGAGAAGAAGAAGTTTAACATCTTTCTTAAGTGGCTTACCAGTCGTGGTGGTAACGTTGCTCTCCGTTTGATGAGCGGTGTTAACGTTCATGACTTTTCTGCCAACTTCAGGGGTATTAGGAGGGATGTTTGGAACGCTATCAAGACAACTGATAACACTAATTCGATATTGTTTGAGATGGTTCTTCTTACCAGGTATAAGGGTTTTAGGGTTTCTGAGATTCCCGTTGTTTTTAGGGACAGGGTTCATGGTGAGTCTAAGCTGAATCTTGCAAAAGAAGCCCCTTCTTTCTTTATGAA
>JBDRNX010000012.1:0-11988 GCA_043810595.1 archaeon | reverse complement strand
ACACAAACTGGTGGACTCTGAAGGGGAAGCAGACTGCATAATAGTAAACTCCTGCGGCGTCAAAACAGTAACACAGAACAAGATAATAAACTACGTCAACAAGTTATCAAGAAACAAAAAAGTAATAGTCGGCGGATGCCTGCCAAGCATGATAGACATAAAAAAATACATGCCAAAAGCAGCGGGAAGTTTTGACACAAACACAATAACAAGAATAAACGAGGTGATAAAAAAACCAACAACTATAGAGAGCAAAGAAAAAGAATCCACGATAAGCAAAACAAGAATAAGGACTAGAAAAGAAGTGGCGATAATACCCATAGCACAGGGATGCAAGGGAAAACCATGCACATACTGCTCAGTAAAACTAGCGAGGGGAGAGCTAAAATCATACGGCAAGAAAGAGATAACAAGAGAGGTGGAAAAAGCAGTAAAAGAAGGATGCAAGATAATAAAGCTGACAGCACAAGACACCGGATGCTGGGGCAAAGACACAGGAGAAACATTACCACAACTCCTAAAAGAAATCCTCATAGTAAAAGGAGAATACAAGATAAGGCTGGGAATGATGAACCCCAACTACGCACGTGAATACCTTGATGAACTAATACAGATTTACAAACACCCAAAGATGATGAAATTCATACACATACCAGTACAATCAGGCTCAAACAGGATAATAAAAGAGATGAAAAGAGAATACAAAGTAGAATATTTCAAAAAAATAGTAAAAAGATTCAGGAAAGAAATCAAAAACGTACACATAGCAACAGACATAATAGTCGGATATCCAAGCGAGAGCGAAGATGACTTCAAAAAAACAGTAAAACTAATAAAAGAGGTAAAGCCGGAAGTGCTCAACATATCAAAATTCGCACCCAGACCAAAAACAGAGGCAGCAAAACTGAAGCAGCTGAAAACAGAAGAGATAAAAAAGAGATCTGTGGAACTGAGCAAGGTATACAAAAATCTAATTCTGTAACTACTGAATGATAGTGTAAAATAGAAAGGTTTATATATCACTACCAATAACAGAAACAACCGAGGAGGCAAAATGCAACCCATAGAAGCAAACATTATACACTCATTCAGAAGGACTAAGAGCGACATAATAAGATTGCAGAACGACTTCTTGCAGCTGAGCAAAACACAAGAAAGAATTGCAGAGATGCTCAACGATATAAACACCAAAGAGATGAGCCTCTACCACAACTTCAAAAATCTTGACGCAAGGATAGTAGAGAGACCTGCAGTAACAAGAAGCGCTAAAAAATTAAAAACATACCTAGCAACCAAGGGCGGGAAGAATTTCCACATAACAAGCTGTCCTTACGCTCAAAACATAAAGCCGAAAAACAGGATAAAGTTCAAGTCGAGAAGCAAGGCACTAAACCAAGGCTTCAAGCCCTGCAAGTGCACACAATAGTTTTTTCTTTATTTAAATTCCTAAATAGAAAAAATACAAAAAACAAAACTTGCCTAAGCAAACTTGTCAACCAGCTTGTCGGCAGCTTCCAAAGCCTGCCAGCTCTGGTCAAACATGTTGTTCAATGCAGATGCAAAGTAGGGTGTGTTTATCCAAATACCGATATCATAAGTCGGGTGCACCTCGTCATCGTGCATGACCATAAACATCAGCTCCTTATCATCAACAACCACGAAGCGAGCGTTCAACTTATCAAGATGCTTCACCTCAGCGATTTTACCAAGGTTCTTCACAACCTTAGCAGTCTCCTTGTTGATAGGAGCGGCAATCTTTATCTTGACACCTTTCTTGGCAACCCTTTCGAGTTCTGGCTTCAGTGCATCAATCTTCCTCAGAAGTCCTTTGCTTGTCGTAACTATGGTGACGTTCTTCTTGGCATTCTTAATCATCAACTCGAGATGAGTGTAGATGTTGTGTCTGCCCCTGATTGCACCTGAAAGATCAGAAGGCTCGATGAATTCAATGCCCTGTTTATGTAAAATCTCAAGCTCTTTCAAAACGTCAGTACCACGCAAATCTTCAAGCTTCTTCACATTTTCCTTTGCTTCCTCAGCAACGAGCTTCTTAACCCTCTCGATAACCTCAGCCGGTTCCACCGCAACGTACTTTATCGGCTTGCCCAGCTTCATTATCACAAATCCCTTCTTCTCCAAACTTTCAAGCACGTCATAAGCACGTGATCTCGGCACGTTGCCGATATCAGAAAGTTCGCCTGCTGTAGAAACGCCACGAGAAAGAAGAGCAGTCCAAATCCTCACCTCATAAAGGTTGAGGTTGAAGAAGCGTCGAAGCTTATTTAAAAATTCGTCTTTAACAATCATTTAACACACCCTCCTAGGCTATCACCTACTTTTTATCACTCCACAATACATAACGGAGTTATTCACTACGATTAAATATAAACTTTACTCGAATAGTAAAATGTTACTCCTATATAAAGTTTTTTGTTATACATACTAATTATTATCAAATAGTAATGAAAGGACTAGGCTTTAAGTGCTCCGCAATTTCTTCTGAGATTTGAAAATCCGCTTGATGTCCTCGAGAGTATTAGCATCCGATGCCTTCCTCTCCATGTGCCTCAACCTCAAAAGTCTTGGGAAGCGCAAAGCAAAACCAGACTCGTAAGTGGGACTTTTCTGTATTTCCTCATAAGCAACCTCAACAACTATCTCAGGCTTAATGGTAACTTCCCTTCCTTTTTCACTTATAATGAATGGCTTGAGCAATTTTGTGAGTTCAGCAAAAGTCACACCTTCACCCTTTTTCTCTTTTATACCCGTACCCATCATGCCACACTCAAGGAACTTACTACCAGATCGACAAGCAAGATTGTAGGAAGAAAGAACATGAGAGCGTTTACCTTCACCGTAAGTAGCGCCAACAATAACCAAGTCCAAAGGCTCCAACGTCGGCTTGATCTTAACCCAACCACCAACCTTCCTACCAGGAGTGTATTCCTTCTCCAGGTTTTTCAAAATCAAACCCTCAAAGCCCTTGTCAAGAGCCTCGTGATAAAACTTCTTAACCTCTTCCTCATTATCCGTAACCAACTTCTTAGTAAGAATAATCTTCTTGGGAACCTGATGAACGATACGCTCAAGAAGCTTCCTCCTCTCCTCCTGCGACTTACCTATCAAACTCTTACCGTCATAGTAGATAACATCAAAAACATTAATCTCAACAGGAACCTCCTTGGAAATTTTTTCTATGTCATACTTACGCTTAATCCTCTGAGAAATACTCTGGAAAGGCAAATGCTTACCTGTCTTAGGATCATAACCAACCACCTCGGTATCGAGAATGAAAGAATTACCCTTGACGTTGTTCTTCACGTAAGGCAACAACTCCTTGAACTGAGCAGTAACATTCTCAAGCCTTCTTGTGTAAAGCCAAACCTTATCATGATCCTTATGGACTTGCATGCGGAAGCCATCAAGCTTGTACTCAGCCTGCAAAGGCTTACCAACGGACTCAAAGCCCTCAGAAACGTCTTCAACCTTAATAGCCAACATAGACTTGATAGGGTAGCCAACCTTCAAACCTATCCTTGACAGGCCCTTAGTGCCGTGCTCCTTCAAAAAAGAAGCAACCATACCCAAATCATTAGAAACGTCATAAACCTTTTGAACTTCGTCCAGGAATGTGTTAAAAACTTCCCTAGCCAGCTTCTCATCAGGAGGGATAACCAAATCATACTTGTCAAGATCCTTCAAATCATCAACGGACTTTACGCGTAAAGCACCCTTGAAATGCTTATCAACCTCATCCTTGAACTTAACATCCAACTCTTTATGACAACTAACACACTTCTTCTCAGAAGGAACTAAGGTTTTGCAGTGGGGACAACTGTAAAATACCCCCAAAACGCGAGGGAAGAACGCCCACGCAATAGCATCACGCAAAATTCCCTCAGCAATACCTATCCTTAACTCACCAAGCACAGTCTTAACAACATATTTCGCTTCAGATGGCTTGGCATTCGTTATCAATTCAGCAACAAGCTGCACCTTACGGTTAACCGTACCTTCACCAGTCAGATCAGCAAGCTTCTGCAAATTCTCAAAAACCTTATCAATAGTCAAATCCTTCCTGAAAAGAGTCCTCTGCCTGGAACTAGTCATAAGCTCCTCAGCAACCAGGCCAAGATCCCCCTGCTTCTTCCAAGCCTTAACAACAGCATCAGAAGAATAACCTGTAGCTGTAGAAATAACCTTAATAACGAGTTGAGAACTCATACCCAGAACACGCTCATCCCAAGGCGGAAAAACAGTTCCTTGAAGCAGATAAACAATCTTCTGAGTATCAAAACTTGGAGCAGACCCCAGCAATTCAGAAATGATAAAAGTTTTCTCCAACCTTTTTGAAGTTTTCTCAAGCCTATCATAAACCTCAACGAGGTTCTTGTATAACATATAGAAAGGTATAAATATTACCTTTCTTTTAAAATTTTTGGTATGGATGTCGAGGATGCGATAAAGCAAAGAAGAAGCGTGAGAAGTTATTCTGACAAAAAAGTAAAACACGATGACCTGATAAAGGTCATAAACGCAGGCAGGTTTGCGCCATCTTCAGGAAACATACAAAACTGGGTTTTCATAGTCGTAACAGACGAAGCCAAAAAGAAGGAGATAGCAAGAGCATGCCTCAACCAGATATGGATGGTGCAAGCACCAGTACACATAGTGATATGCAACGACCTCGTAGCTGCAAAAAGAGCGTACGGAGACAGGGGAGAAAGAATGTACAGCATACAGAACTGCGCGGTAGCAGCACAAAACATGATACTCGAAGCAGAATCATTAGGATTATCAACATGTTGGGTAGGATCTTTTGACAACGAGGGAGTAAAAAGAATACTCAACATACCAGGGGGAGTAAACCCGGAAATAATACTCACTTTAGGACATTCATCAGGAAAGGTAACAAGCCACGCATCAAGACACGACCTAAGCCACCTGATATTCTTCGAAAATTGGGGTAGCAGAAGACTACCAAAAGAATTAGTGCTTGAAAAAGCAGAAAGAGAAACGAAAGAGATGACAGAAAAAGTAAAGAAAGAAGTCAAGAAAACAGGAATCATGGAAAAGATAAAAAAAGCAGTGAAGAAAGAATGACAAAAAAATTCACAGTAACTCCATGGAAAGTAGAGGGAGAGATAGACTACGAAAAACTCATAAAAGAATTCGGAACAGAACACATCACAGAAAAACTTCTGCACAGGATAGAAAAACACACAAAAGAACCCCACTACATGCTAAAGAGAAAGATATTCTTCTCACACAGAGACATGAACTGGATCCTTGACGAATACGAGAAGGGAAACAAATTCTTCTTGTACACCGGAAGGGGACCGTCAGGACATACACACCTGGGACACCTTGTCCCGTGGATATTCACAAAGTGGCTGCAAGACAAATTTGACGTGGAACTGTACTTCCAAATGACAGACGACGAGAAATTCATGTACCACCCAAAGCTCAGCGTGGAAGAAGCGAACAAGTTCGCCTATGACAACGCCTTAGACGTAATAGCACTGGGCTTTGACCAGAAAAAAACATTCATATTTTCGGACATAGACTACGCAAAGACCCTGTACAAACAAGCTATAAGGGTGGCAAAAAAACTGAACTTCTCAACAGTAAAATCGGTATTCGGATTCACAAACGAAACCAATGTCGGGATGATATTCTTCACAAGCGTACAATCGGTACCGGCATTTTTGCCATCTGTAATGAAAGGAAAAAACGTACCGTGCCTAATCCCACATGCCATAGACCAGGACCCACACTTCAGGATAACAAGGGACATAGCGCCAAAGCTGGGCTACTACAAACCAGCAGCGATACACTGCAGATTCTTGCCACCCCTAACCGGACCTCATGGCAAGATGTCAGCATCAGCTACAGAAACAGCAATATACACAACTGACTCAGAGGACCAGGTAAAACACAAAATAATGAAGTACGCATTCTCAGGGGGAAGAGACAGCGTAAAAGAACACAGAGAGAAAGGAGGCAACCCGGACGTAGACGTATCCTACCAGTGGCTCACTTTCTTTGAAGAGAACGACAAAAAACTTGAGGAGATATACCACGCGTACAAGAACGGAGATATGCTAACAGGAGAACTAAAACACATACTCATAGAAAAGATAAACTCATTCTTGAAAGAACACCAAAGAAAGAAAGAACAGGCAAAAAAGGTACTGGACAATTTCATTCTGAAAGATTAATAAAAATAGAACAAAAAATAAAAAATAGTTGAGAATTTATGCAATAAGAAAACTAAACTAAAACTTCTTTTTCTTAGCATAACATTCTTTGCAATAAACAGGCTTGCCTTCTTGTGGTTTGAAAGGAACTTCACATTCCTGACCACATTCGGAGCAAGTTGCTTTATGCATTTCACGCGGACCAAATGGTCTTTTGAATCCGCCTTTGTTAAAATCTCTCATTCTTCTCCTCCTGGTTAACATAAAACAAATCAAAACTTCGCTTATGTCTACTCAATACAAATAACTACCCTTTAAAAATGTTACGATACCTTCTCCCGCACTAAAAAGCAAAACAACAACATTTAAAAACCCAAAAAAATCTAATAAAACAAGGTAAAAATGACAAGAGATGATTGTCTTCATTAACGCGAATTCTGAGATTCTGATAGTTAGGTTTATAAAAAAACAAAACAAAGGGGGATGGTATGGCGGTAGTCGTATAATGGCTAGTATGTAGGCCTGTGGAGCCTTCGGAGCGGGTTCGATTCCCGCCTATCGCCCTAAAAACAAAATGGCATCGGAAAGAGCAAAAGGAACGAGAGACTTCCTACCAGAAGAGGACATAGTAAGAGAAGAAATAATAGGAATTCTGAAAAAAACATTCGAAAATTTTGGATTCTCACCGATAGAAACACCCATAATAGAAAAATACGAAACACTAGCATCAAAATACGCTGGCGGTAGCGAAATACTGAAGGAAACCTTCAAACTCAGAGACCAAGGCAACAGGGAGCTTGGATTAAGGTACGACCTAACTGTGCCCCTAGCAAGGATAGTAGCGATGAATCCCCAGCTCAAGATGCCTTTCAAGAGATACGAAATAGGGGAAGTATTCAGAGACGGACCAATAAAACTTGGACGCTATAGACAGTTCACACAATGCGATGCAGACGTAGTAGGGAATAAAAGTATGATGGCAGACGCCGAATGCATAAAGCTCATACAAGAGGCGTTCGACAGGCTAAAGATTAATGTAACGGTAGAGGTAAACAACAGGAAAATACTAGACTCCGTACTCGATTACCTGAAAATAGAACAAGAAAAAAGAGAACAGGTAATAACAGCAATAGACAAAATCAAGAAAGTAGGCGTAGAAGAGGTAAAAAAGGAACTGAAAAATGCGGGGATAGAAGACAACAAGATAAGAGAGCTGATGAAAATATTCTCGATAAAAGGAAGCAACAAAAGCAAAATAGCAACGATAAAAAAGATGGTGGACGGAGAAGGAGTCGCAGAAATAGAACAGGTATTCAGCAATATAAACGACAAGAACGTAGAGTTCAACGTAGCACTGGCAAGAGGACTCAGCTACTACACAGGAACAGTATTCGAGGTTTTTGCAAAGAACAAAGAAGTAAATGTGGCCATAGCAGGCGGCGGAAGGTACGACAAGATGATAGGTTACTTCCTTGAAGGAAACAGGGAAGTGCCGGCAGTAGGAATAAGCTTCGGCCTGGACCCCATAATAGACATAGTCAAAGGCAAGCAAACAAGGAAGACCGTAACGAAAGCCTACATAATACCGATAAACGCAACAAAAAAAGCAATAGAAGTCGTTGACAAATTAAGGAAAGAGGGGATAAACACGGACATAGACCTAATGGAAAGAGGGATAAGCAAGAATCTTGAATATGCAAACTCACTGAACATACCATACGTCATATTCATCGGAAAAAAAGAACTAAAAAAGAAAAAGATAAAGTTAAGGGACATGAAAACAGGAAAAGAAAAACTCCTAACGGTAAAGGATGCTATAAAAATTCTGAAATAAAACTACTTGTACAAAAGACCGGAAAAGAAATTCACCGCATCAAGCCTGTAAAGCAAATACAAAATTGAAACTGCAAAAATAAGGAATACCACTATCAAAACGACCTTGGCATAAAAATTCCTCTTCTCCCACAATATCTGCCTCTTCATAGCGTCCAAGCTATGCATCTGCAACTTCTCACTGAAAGAAATCTTGTATTGGGTACCGTCCTCTTCTTTCCACACCATCGGTTTTTTCAAACTAGGCATACAACAAAAAAGAAAAAATCAATATATAAGCTTTATGAAATTATAACCCATATTTTAAAAAATTTATTCGTCAGAGAAATCATCAACAGTAACTTTCAAATCCTCATCCTTTTTTATCATACCACGATTCTTCAGATATTCCTTGGTCAGAATCCAAAAGATAAGGCCGAGGCTCTTCTTACCCTTGTTATTACACGGAACAACCAAATCAATTTTATTAGAAGTGTTGTTTGTGTGGCACAAAGCTATCACAGGAATGCCCATCGTAACAGCATCATTAATAACGTTCTTGTCAGGCCACGGATCAGCAACGAAAACAAGCTTAACCTCAGTAAAATTCTCAAGAGCGGAATTGGTCAAAATACCTGGCGGATAGCGACCAGCAAAAGCCCTAATACCGGTAAGCTTGGAGAACAATTTTACAGCTTTCCAACCGTTCTCACGCCTGCACACAACCAAAATATCCCTGGGGTCATACTGTGCAAGGAACTTAGCAGCGACGTCAATCCTCCTATCAATCTTCTGCACGTTCATAACAGCCAAGCCATCCGGCCTTATCCTGTAAATGAACGGCTCCATATACTTAGTCCTGAACTTGGTACCGATGTGCAAACCAACCTTAAGGTAAGTGTCAAGTGGCACCAAAAACTGCGATTGCTTAGTCATGAAGGAAATTGAGAAGAGAGGGGTTTATAAAGTTTATCCCATAATAACCAAGAATTACTTAATGATTTTTTCCAAATCTTTTGAGGCGCTAATCGAATAATCAGCAAACTCTTCCTCCCCACCGGTAGGATGCCCCCACCTAACAAACACAGACTTCGCACCAACACTCTTAGCAGGCTTCAAATCGTCCAACTTATCACCAATTATGAATTCCAACTTCCCTTTCTTAGCCAAATCCTCATTCAAAAACTCATTATCATCCCTACTTAGGACAGGATCCTGACCCAAGATATAATCGAATTTAACAGGACACTTTGTGATAGCAAGCACTCCGGTAATTATATCCTGCCTTATGCCAGAAACTATTGCTAACTTATAACCTCCACCCTGTATCTTTTTCAAAGAATCAAGGATGCCATCAGCATAAATACCCTTGCCATACTTAGCAGCAACTAAATACATGCCATTCCTAAACAAATCGGTCATAATCATAGTCTTGACATCGCTGCCAAACAACTCAATCTCCTCTCCGTAATTCTGAATAAAGCGAATCTTCAAATCATCAGAAACGCCTAACCTTCTCTCGATGTACTCCCTAATGACATCATAATGCTCCTTAGTACCAAGCTGCCTCTTCTGAACAGACTTAGAAGGTCTTGGGATACCAAGAACATCATATCTTTTAAGATTAGCCTCTTCAGCAACGAAAGGCTTAATCAAAGTACCTGAAAAATCCACAGACACAATCCTATTCTTCCGAGGCATGTTTGTGATAATACTTGTAAATTTAATAAATTTTCTAAAAACAACCATTATGAAAAAACTTAAATACAAAACTATTCTCTGAATTCTTAATGAAGAGCTTAGTGTTTGACACAAGCACCATAATAAGCATAGCAACGAACAACCTGCTGTGGGTGCTGCCAGAACTAAAAAAGAGGTTCAGAGGGGAATTCTACATAGCACCGACGGTGAAACATGAAGTGATAGACATACCACTACAAAGCAAGAAGTACAAACTAGAAGCGATGCAGATACTCTCACTCATGGGAGAGGGAATCATAAAAACATACAGAAACAGCAAAAAAAGAGTCCAGGAAATAAGCGAGATGGCAAACAAGATATTCAAAAGCAAGGACACCTGGATCCAAATAATGCACGAAGGAGAAATAGAATCATTAGCGGTAGCAATAGACCTGAATGCCGATGCCTACGTAATAGACGAAAGGAATACGAGGCTGCTGATAGAGAACCCTGAGGTTTTAGGAGACCTGCTGCAGCAGAAACTCCACACAAAAATACAGATAGACTACAATAACCTGAGAAGGTTCAAGGAATACGTAAAGGGAATAAGGATAATAAGGTCCATAGAGCTTATGACCATAGCATACGAACTAGGGATGATGAACGAATACCTAAGAAAAGAGGGGAGAGAGATAGCAAAAATAGACCTCAGGAGAAACCTAGTAGACGGGATGCTCTGGGGTTTAAAGCTCAAAGGCTGCTCTATAACCAAAAAAGAGATAAGAGAGATAATCGGCCTAGAAACCAGTAAGTTTTAAAGGGTAGAAAGGCCTGATTTTAAGGCAAGGGGGCGTAGTACAACCTGGCTAGTACTGCCGGCTCCAGAAGGCTGGAGAGCTGAGCGAAAGCTGTGAAGAAGAAACCGGTGGATTGGGGTTCAAATCCCCACGTCCCCATCCAAACCCAATTCTAAATCTATTACCACTACTTAGTTATGAAAATAGAAAGGTTTATATATGGGTTGTTATTGAGCAATAGTAACAAAAATCATGTTTAGGGGGCAAAAATGGAAAATAAAGAAAACCAGGCAATATATCAAAAACTCAAAAGATTATATAATGCTGCTAAATTCAAAAACAAAAAAGACGAGAACGCTTTCCTAGGACTGTTAAGAATATACATGGGAAGGAATTCTGGAACAGGAACAGTAAACGAAGATCTAACATCGATGGAAAGCAGAAAAATTGCAGGTGACTCATTCTTTGACAGTACTTACAGAGACAGTGAAATAGGTCAAGAAGCACAAACAAGAATAGCCCAACTAAACGAGTCATATGTACAACATTTCAACGAATTCAAACAGAGAAGGATTGATACAAGAAAAACAAGAATCGGAAAAGCAATACAGAACAGCGAACTCAACAAGACATACAACACCAAGGTAGCTGATAGGATACTTCCGCTAGCACTAGCATATTCTGGAAGAAACCAAAACGGAAACAAAAAATTCAAAACAGTAGAGCAAAGATACGAACAAGCAGACAAAGTTCTGATGCAACTAGGAGGAAAACTAAGCCAGGTAGAAAAGAAAGCTGCAAGAGACCTCTACAACATGTTCAAGGCACAAGATAACAAAGAATACGAAAGAACGAAAGACAACAGAACAAGACAGTTGGACGCAAGAAGGGACGCCTTGAGAATACAACATGCCAACACCATTAACCATTCACTCGAAAGCCTGGTAACCAAAGACGTCAAGCTCGAAACAGCCTTAGAAAGAACAGTAATCCCAGAAAAGAAGAACTCAGGAATCATGGGTTACATAAGCAACGCAATAAAGAAACCCTGGGGAAAGGTAGCAGCTGCAGGTCTTGGACTTGTAACAGCAGGACTGATAGTTTACGGAGCATCACAAATCAGGGGATGCAACGGAAAACAACCAACTAAACCAATAGCAATTATAGCAGGAATAGCTTCAGAGACTAAGACTGAAGAAAAAGAACTGAAGTTCACACCAGACCCGTTCAAGCCAGTACTTAAGACAGAAGAGGCACTTGCAGAAACAGGAAAGGGCAAGACACCAGAAAGAACAAGGTGCATAGACTGGGAAAAGTCAAAGCTTGAACAAGAAATACAAAGCTACCAATTAAAGGATGGAACCTTCAAAGCAAAGCTGGGCAAAAACCTGGCAGAAGCCATGAGGAAAGACTCCAGCATCATTCTTAGACTAATAAGCAACAACAAACTCTCAGAGGAGGCAAAACATTTAGGAATAACATACCTAATCTACGAAACA
>JBDRNX010000011.1:0-10121 GCA_043810595.1 archaeon | reverse complement strand
TCATGCATGTGAATAAACCACAAAGCATCCGCGGCCAACTCAGGATCTGTGTAATACTGTTCCAGGGAAGAAGAAGGCTTATCAAAAAGCTTAAACTTAGAAAGCAACATAGCAAGATCTTTCTTTTTCATAATCAAGACTTCCTAAGCCTAATCAAGTCACCGATGGTAAGCGCGTTGTCTTTGAAGTCAAGCCTCTTAGGCTTCCCAGAATCATCCTTCTTAATCTCCTCGAGAAGCTTAATCTTCAGGAACAACTCAAGCTTCCGAGCAACGCTAACAGGGGGCTCTAACTGAGAAGACTCGATCTTGTGGATAACAGAAACCTTCTCCGCAACAGCCTTAGCCAACTCCTCCTGATTGTAGAGCATCTTCTCACGAGCAGACCTCACGCGAGCAGCGTAGTCAGACACAAGAATAATCATAGGCTGAGGCTCAGGCTTCTTAACAGGAACAACCTGCCTTGGCTTAGGAGGCTCACTAAATTCAACCTTCTGAGGGGCAACCGCTATAACATTACCGTACCTAGCGCACCTGCTACAAACCTCCATCATAGAACCGTCAACTATAGCCCTAACAGTAGGACCTTCCCTTCCGCACATATCACAAGTAGGCATAGTTAGAAAAATAGTGTGAAACTTTAAATAATTTGTGATGATGAATAATTCTCATTCAAGTAGATGTACTTCTCATCATTATACCTACTGTAAAACAAAAGCTTGTTATTCCTAATTTTTTCCTCAAGCTCAGACTTCATCAACTCACAATCCAAATCAGAGAAACAGGGAAAAGAAGATGGCGTGTAAACAACAGCAGCAGAACCAGAAATCTTTTCATCGTAAACAAGGTTAGCCTCAACAACATTATCGTAGTAAGGAACCAACTTTAGGTCTGAATAAGCAGCAAAAATAGGGTCACTGGTTAAAACAGGACCAACATTAGGAGAAAGAAAAAAGTAGAACTCTTCAACAACATCTGGCTTTTCATCAGGAAAACTTTCATAAACATTAAAGTCAGAAAACAGAACAAAAAACCCCATCATCAGCATAAGGAAAAGGAAAACAAACCGGTAATAACTCTTTAAACTTCTGTAAACAGAAAACAACGAATAGGAAGAAAGAATCGACAGGAAGGGCAAAAAGATTATGGCAAACCTCAGCTGCTTATTAACAATCAAAGTAAAATAAACCAAGGGGATGATTATGAAAAGCAGGAATAGATACTTCCTGGACTTTATGAGATAAGGCAGGCTCAAAAGAGAAAAAACAAAGAAAAAATTGTCAATGAACAAGTAGTACGGAAAGAAAAACAGATTCAGCAAAGGATTCTCAACATGATAGAGGAGGTTACCTCCGTGAGAAGAGGCCTCTATGAGGGGTGCTAAAACATCACCATAAAAGAAATGGTTCACAAGAAAAACAGGCAGAGCAGCCAACAAGAAAAACAATACAACCTTAAGAGATTTTGACAAAAACTCATGCAAATTCCTGTCACGCAAATAATTCAAAAAAAGAGCAGCCAAGAAAACAACAAGGGAAAGGGCATAAGGATACTTGAACAAGAAAGAAACCCCCACAAAAAGCCCAACCAACCAATAATCCTTCTTGAAAAAGAAATAAGTAGCGAGCAAAACAAAAAACAAAGAAGGAATCTCAGTCATAATCCTAAGACTGTTACTGAAAAAAACGGGGGTAATTGCAAAAATAAGGGCTGCAGCAAATGAAATACCCTCAGAAAAATAAAAACGGGAAATCCTGTAAACAAGGTAGATACAACCAAGAGAAAAAACAAGCTCCAAAACATCAGAAAGGGCTATGTAGTCAACACCAAAACTCCACAAAGCGCCGAGGAGAAAAGGCAAGCCAGGAGGCCTTATGCTCTCAAAAAGACCCACATTCCCAAAAGAATAAATGTACTTACCAAAACCCAAGTAAACAGCCTCATCCCAAAGAACAAAGTGAAACTTACCAAAAATGAAAAACAACTTAACTAGGAAAAAAACACCCAACAAAAAATAAATCTTCTTAAATTTCATACCAACCCCCAAGCAAAACCAAGCTATGACTCAAGAGACTTTCTGTTAAACTTCCAGATACCAACATAACTGTTAGAGTAAACAAGCTCAAAACTATCGCTATATCTAAGCAGGAAAAGGAGATCCTGATCCTCCTCAACCCAAACCCTATCCCTCATATCCTGATCCACCCAGACATAGGTTATCTGCTCAGACTCAATTATGCCAGACGCCTTTTCTATGTCACGCGTGTACAAAAGCTCATTATCACTCACAAAAGGCTTGTTGGCAAACTCAACCCAATACCCCCTAGTGATGTGAGAGAAAACAGCACCGTCGGGAAGATCCCTCAAGGCATACAAACCGTCAACAACCTCCTTGTTAGGAAGGCCGTTAACCACGCCAGTTATGTAGGAAACACTTGAAATAAACAAACCAATCACCAGGATGAGAAGCGTCAAAAACTTGATAGTCTTACTCCTCCAGTGACGCTCAAAAAGGACCTGCAAACCGAGAGCAGACAACAAAGCCAACAAGAAGTTAAGATATGAAAGCACGCGCAAATTGAAAAAAGCAAACACTATAAAAAGAAGCATGGAGAGGTAAAAATACAGATGGACATACTTTTCCTTCCAAAAATACTTCAGGCCGAAGAAAGACAAAATAATTATGAACACGCCCAGACCGAAAGAACCTCCAAAATCAGAAACGAAACTGCTAAAAGAGAAAAGATTCTTAGCAGGGGAAAACAGGATTAAGACAAGGGAAGGCAGGGCAAACAAAAACAACCTGAACCTCTTAACATGCAAGGAATAAAACAACAGCAAGAACAGAGCAACGGCAAGATGAAGCCACCCGAAAAAGCCCACAAAGTAAAAAATAACCAACGCGGGAAGCTCCTTCTTATGCAAGAGAAGATAAAAAACGGTCAAGAGCAAGAAGGCAACTAAACCAAAATCAGTGAGGGTGCCAAAAAGGAAAACAAAGCTGGGAGAAAAAATAAGTATTAAACAAGAAAGCAAAACAACCCAATACCTAAAGCCCAAACTCCTCAATATCCTGTAAAACAAAAGCAGGGAAAGAACACCCAGGATTATAGGCAAAACCTTAGCAACCATAAAAACGTCAACCCTCAAGATATAAGAGAAGAAAGAAAGTATGTAACTAACGGTACCGTGACCCAAGTGGAAATAAGCCTCAAAGCCATAAAGCAAGCTAGATTTGTTCCTGAAAAATATAGGCGCAGCTAAGGTAAAGGCGCAAATCACAACAAGAAGCGCCTTAACAGCGAACCTTGTAGAGGTATACTTCTCCAGCTTTTCTATACTCGACAAAACATTTGCCATCTTCAGTATAAGTCAAATTCTGAACATTATAAAACTCCTTAGCCCTCGGAGAAAAGTAGATGTAATCAACATCGTATTTCTCCAAAAGCTGCAAAGCCTTCACCTCAGAAACGGAGGTGTAAATCTCACTAACATCACTGTAACGCGTGTTAACAAAGGGAGCACTCAAAAAGTCAGAATCCATTACATTCTTTCTCTCACCGAGAGCAGTTATATAATGACCCTCTGAGAACAGGGAGAGGATTGTAGCATCCGGCTCAGTATCACTCCTGATGGAATCCAAAATCAAAAACTCATCCCTTGAAAGCGTGTTATTTACAGTAACCTGAACATCGTAAAAAGAAGGGATGACAAGCGTACCTAAAACAATCAAAACAAGCAGAACCTTAAACCACGTGTCAAACCTGGAAAACTTCGTGATTTTCAAATACTTGAAAAACTTAAATATCGCGATGGGAGAAGCAATAACCAAAATCACACCCAAAAACATCAAGCCAACAGAAAAGTTAACCAGCTTAAGAGAGAGCAAGATAAGAGCGGAAAAAGCACCAGACAAGGAAAGGAAAAGCCCGATATTCTTGTCCCTGAAAAAACCGATGGTGAAACCGAGAATACCCAAAACGAAAGGAATCACACCAAGCTCAAATATCACACCTATGAGATTGAGGTCCTTAAAGTAGTTAGCAAGTATGTCAGTAGGCGTGTTCTGCCACATAAACCTTAAGCCCAGAAACAGAAAAGCACTCTTGAAAAACAAAAACTCAATCAGCAAAGTAAGGAAAACAGAAAACACCAAGGCCTCCTTGCTGAGCCTATTCAGCTCGATGTTCTCAGCAAGAACCAAAACATAAAAAATTATCAAAGAAAGCGCCACAAAAACAGCGACAGGGTGCAACAAAGGAACCACAAAACTCAAAACAATAAAGAGATAGAGATAAGGCTTACTCCTTATGTTAACAAAGCTGTAAAACATCAAAGCAACCAGCGGAATGACGAGAGAAAAAATGGAGAGGTTATTAAGAGTTGAAGATATGACAACAGGGATGAAGGAAGACATAAGAGCAGCAACCAAAGAGGTAAACTTATCGTTGGTAAACTTAAGGGCGATAAGGTAGACTATGAAAACAAGACAGGAAATGAAGATTGCAGGAACCACCTTCAATCCGTAAGGAATGAAGCTGAAAGCAGCCATGATGTAAGAATACAAAGGCAGGTAAATCGTATCCTTACCACCATAACTCAACTCATCATGAAGAAGGGGCAGGCCTGTCTCCCTAACATGATCAATCTGCCTCAAAGTAAAATAAGCGGTATCGTCACTGAAGTAAGGAGTCTGAAAAACAAAGTAGAGGCGGAAAGCTAAAGCAAAGAAGAAAATCAGGAAAAGCAGGATTTCGTACCTATACTTGAACAGCTTCTGAGCTATCGCCAGACTTACCCTCCTCCTGTTTCTCATCAGAAACCTCATCCAAAGTTTTCTGCTCAACAACACCGGGCCTGACAGAATCAAACTTCACCTTAAGCTGGTCCTCAACAATGTCAAAATAATCAAAAAACTTGGGGGCCAACTTCAACAACCTGGTTCTGCCATGCTTTTCAGAAGTGACAAACTGGTTATCGGTCAAAAACTTGATATGATCGTAAGCGGTGTTACCACGCATCTTAACTATCTCCGACTGAATAGCAGGATTCCTGTAAGCAATCAAAGCAAGAGTCTCCTGGGTCGGACGGTCCATCTCAGCGGTATCCAACAATTTTGCTGTAAGATAGTTATACTCCTTCCTTATGTTGAGCTTCCACTTACCGTTCTCCTCAACGATAGAAAGAGCGCTGCCCTTATCCTCATAACCTTTCCTCAGAGAGTCAAGAACATCCTTAACAGCACCAACGGAACCTATCCCGCAAAGCGCTGCTATCTCCTGCAAATCCATAAAACGCCCAGTAGTGAAAAGTACCGCTTCAACCCTATTTTTGTAATCTTCCACGAAAGCACTCACCTCATAGCGTATCTCAATATAGCAGCTATGCCTCCAAGGTCACGAAGCTGAACACCCTCACGGGTATCAACGGAAATTAACTGGACATCAGCCCCATGAACATCACCCAAGTCCTGGAATTCCTCAACCTCCTCCTCAGGAAGTGATTCTGACAATAAAAGCTTTTCCACAGCACCAGCTTCGAGAGCGACCCTAACCTCCTTCTTACCATAAGCAACCTTATCAGGATCCTTCCTCAACATCTCAAGCAACTTGTTAACAGCTGCTTTTTCCTCAGTTACCTCTTCCTCCTTAAGAAGATCGGCGCTCTTATCAACAAGCTCGTGCAAACCGAACTCGCCTGTGTAACTCAAATCCTTCAAACCAATAACCTTTTTCTTCAACTCGTTGTTCAAATAACCAGAATCAAAAAAATCCTCTTTTGTAGGTGAGGGACCGCCAATGATGATAGCCTTCAACTCCTTCAACTCAAGAAACTGCTTGTTGGCAGCGTCAGCAATACGCTTGAAAAACTCCTTAGTCATCTCCTCACGAATACGAGAGAATCTTTGAGCGGATTGTCCCCCAGCTTTGCTTTTTCCAGGCACCCCAGAAGTTAGAGAAACAAGCTCCTCAACAGCATTGCCCTTCAACAAACCAAGATTCGCTTCACGCTTATCCAAAACAATCAAACCATAAACAACCTTATGCTCCATCATCTGTTTTAAAGGATCAAGCATGAAAGTCTGATCACAACGATAAAGCCTGAAGTTCAAGGCCTCAGGCGGCTCAATAGACCAAACGTTGATGGTAATCTTATTATCAACAGTAGAGTTGTTGCCAGCAAAAACAGCCAAGCCGCTAGGCGGCGTTTTCTTGTACAACCTCAAATGCCTAATCATCTTTTCCAGAGAATCTATAACGTTATTCCTAGTTCGAGCATCCTTGATGTTAGAAGCAGTCCCCTGCTCCTGCTGCAGGTGCTGGATAACCTTAATCATGTCATAACCAGCGGGAACGTAAACTGAAACAAGCTCGGTATGCCTACCACGAATCGATTCAAGTTCCCTGATAAACTTCTTAAACTGAAGTTTTTGCTTTAGATTCATTTTTCCTCACAAAATAAGTCAGAAAGACACTTTAAATTCTTTTCCAAACTCCAGTTCAGAAGCACTCAAAACAGCCCTCAAATCAGCTTCCAAAGGCTTCAACGATGATGGAAGAGTAACCTTCACCGGAGTTTTCAAAGACTTACCCTGAGAAGACTTGAACTGACGAACCTTGGAGATTATCTCAAGGGCATCATCACACAACTTCTCAATCTTCTTATCAGCCTTCTTACCATACTCGGGCCACTCAGAAATATGTATGCTTTTGCACTTCTCCCTTCCTGCAAAATAATCCTGATAGATTTCTTCTGTAATGAAACAAGTGATTGGAGCCATCATTTTAAGAACTACAAGCAAAGAATTATACAAAGTGTACCGAGCAGACTCTTTACCTTCCTTACTACCATTCTGAATCCGTTCCTTAATTATTTCCAGATAATTATCACATAAAATGTTCCAGAAGAAAGTCTCGACCTTCCTCTTAGCACCGGCAACATTATAATTCTTGTACATCTCAGTAGTCTCATCAATGGTTTGAGAAAGCTTGAGCAGCATCCAAGAATCTATTGGTTCGAGCTTCTTAGGCCTGGTCAACTTGTAACCCTCAAGGTTCATGAAAGCAAACCTCGAAGCGTTCCAGAGCTTTGTCAAAAACCTCTGGCCAGCAACGAGCTCTTTCTCGTTGAAAGGCAGATCACTACCTATGTTAGTAGAACCAACCCAGTACCTAAAAGAATCAACGTTATACTTATCAATAAGCTCGTCAGCCCAAACAACGTTACCCTTACTCTTATGCATACCCTTGCCTTTTAAATCCAAAACATAAGTGCCTATTACCACGTTCTTCCAAGGAACTCTTCTGAACAAGAAATGGCTCTTAAGTATTGTGTAAAAAGCCCACGTCCTGATAATGTCGTGAGATTGCGGTCTTAAAGACATTGGAGCAATCTTCTTGTAAAGTGCTGGATTTTCAAGCCACCTGCAAGCAACCTCCGGGCTGTTAGAAGACGTCATCCAAGTATCAAAAACATCAGAGTCAGGCCTAGCCTTCTTCTTACACTTAGGACATTTTTTCTCTACTTCCATAGGATCAATAGGAAGCTCACTCTCCTTCGGAAGGATAACTGCCTTACAAGAATCACAGTACCAAGCAGGGATAGGAACCCCATAATAACGCTGCCTGGAAATAATCCAATCCCAACAAAGATTGGTAGTCCAATTCTCAAACCTTGTCCTCATAAAATCAGGATGCCACTTAATTTCCCTAGCCCTCTTAATAAAATCATTCTTATGATCTAACGTCTTTATGAACCATTGTTCTGTAACTATGTACTCTACAGGAGTACTGCATCTCCAGCAACTACCAACAGTCTGCTGAAGAGGCTCTTGCTTCTTCAACCTCCCTTCGTCTTCTAAATCTTCTAATATTTTTTTACGAGCGTCCTGTAACTTCATACCCTTGTACTTGCCACCAAGTTCGTTAAGAGTACCATCCTTGTTGAGGAA
Organism: archaeon; assembly: GCA_043810595.1. Lineage (GTDB taxonomy): Archaea > Nanobdellota > Nanobdellia > SCGC-AAA011-G17 > VGLX01 > JAWABC01. The sequence goes on along the minus strand of JBDRNX010000011.1, from coordinate 2,171 downwards.
AGACCTCATCTGCAACTTGTGTTTCTTCCACAATTCGATATCAGCAGTGTCACCGAAAGTACAAACCATTTCGATACCTGTACCAAAGTCCATCTCAACCTTCTCATCAGCGCTAACCTTAACCTTGTAATTAAACAAAGGGATTACAAGTTCTTTGCCAATCAAGCGCTTGAACCTCTTGTCTTTAGGATTTACAAAAACAGCAACGCAAGCAGGAAGAAACTCAGGCCGCGTAGTAGCGATGGTGATTTTTTCTTTGGAATTTGCAACATCAAAATCGATGTAGTTAAGATTGGTTGTTCTCTGCAAATCCTCAACCTCAGCCTGAGCAAGAGCTGTCTCATGATAAGGACACCAAATAACAGGCGCCTCTTTCCTGTAACAATAACCATCATTAATAAGCCTCAAGAAAGATGTCTGAGCAACCTTCTGCGCTTCAGGAGAAATGGTTGTGTAAAGCAAAGACCAATCATAACTATGACCGAGCCTCTTAAAAACGTTCTCAGAATACTCCTTCTCAACCTTCTCAGACTCCTTAAGACACAACTTCCTGAACTCAGTCCTGTTAGTCTTAGCCTTACTAATACCTAGCTTCTCCTCAACATACTTTTCTGTGGGCAGACCATTATCATCAAAACCCGGAGCAAAGTAAACCTCAAAGCCGAGCTGTCTCATAACACGAGCTATCATCTCAAACTGGGTATAATGCAAAGCATGACCAACGTGCAAGTGACCTGAAGAAGCATAGGGGGGTGGAGTGTCTATAGAAAAAACAGGCTTCTTGCTATCAGGATCAAAACTGTAAACCTTGTTCTTCTCCCAGTAATCCCGCCACTTAAGCTCACAACTCTTGGCATCGTACTCCTTCGCTAAATCCATGAAAGATAAGAAAAAAACAAGGTTTAAATAACTTTTCATAAGAAGGAAAAGATTTAAAAAAGGTCTGAAAGATAATAACAGCATGGCATTCATCTCGTTGGCAGAATTTTTCAGGATAGTAGTAATGACCCTCGCACTGGGTTATATATTCTCGGGATTCGTACCAATAAGAAGGGTTAATGTGATTGACTACTACAAGAGAAGCAGATTCAGCATAAACTGGGAAGACATGAAATTTGCAATAATAGCGACCGCACCAGCAGTGGTTTTGCACGAGCTGAGCCACAAGTTCGTTGCGATGGCTCTTGGTTATAGCGCAGAATTCTTCACAAGTTATCTTGGACTCGCACTGGGAGTCTTCCTCAAAGTTGTAGGATCGCCATTCATAATATTCATACCCGGTTACGTGTCAATAGGCGAAGCACCTGTGCTAGCAGTAGGCATAATAGCACTAGCAGGACCCATGGTAAACTTACTGCTCTGGATTGGAGCTACAGTAATGGTAAAAACAATGAAACTCGGAAGAAAAACTCTAATGATGCTACTGCTGACAAAAAGAATCAATGGGATACTGTTCATATTCAACATGATACCTCTAGGAATCTTTGACGGAGCAAAAGTACTGCAAGCAGCAATCAGTCTCTTCTAAACCTAAACAAGTAGAACATAAACAATATTGAAACAACTATCAAAACGTTGACTGCTGAAAAGAAGGGAAACTCCTCTTCAATCAGACATTCTCTCACCGTTGGTATCCAATTACCGTGATCTACGCAAGTGCCCAAAGTACACCTACAAGTGCTCTGCATATCACAACAAGCACCGGTCTCATCAAAGAAAGGCTGACCGCTCAAATCCTTACAAATCATCCTAATACGCAGATTATCAGCAGTGCAGTCCCCCCACTCAACCATTGAACAGTCAATCTGAGAAACACACTGAATCTGCTCATCAGAGCAGCCAGCATTAGCACCGTCAGTTTCAACAGGAGAACCGTATGGGGTGTTTGAACACCGATCATTATTATTATCAATGCCGTCACAATCATCATCAGGAACGTCACCAACCATACAAACGATTATCTTATTATGTGAAAAGTAAGAATCAACACCGACAGCTCTAACATAAAACTCGTACTCGGGATCGGAGCTGAAGAAAGGTAAGGGGTTAGCGTCCTGCCAGAAAGCTGACCAACTTGAAACAGCCTCACCATCGCTGAAATCAGCAGAAGGCGGATAACCAACTATATTCCCGGGGTCCCCCTTCCAATAAACCCTAAACTTGAAAGACCT
>JBDRNX010000010.1:0-19622 GCA_043810595.1 archaeon | reverse complement strand
TATGTGAATAAGGGTATTTTCAAGTCAGCTTTTAACAAGCCTATGCAGTGGTACCTTCTCAACAAGAAGAAGGAGTACTGAAACAGAAAGGTTTAAAAATAGTTCTTTTCAAGGTTTATTGCATGGAAATAAATGTTCTTGAGAAGAGTAAAAACTTCCTGAAGGTAGAGATTTTGGGCGAGGACCATACATTTGCCAACGCTCTCAGAAGGGAGTTGTGGAATGATAAGGATGTGAAGGTTGCAGGTTATGAGCTTTCGCATTCCCTAGTCAACAGTCCCATTCTGGTTGTAGAAACTTCCTCTAAGAATCCGAAGACAGCTCTTTCAGAGGCGGTTAAGCGTTTGAAAGATTCCAACGATGAGATGAAGGAAAAGTTCAAGAAGTTAAAGTAAGATGTTAATTTCCGATAAGGACGGCAAAAAACTTGTGAAGGCTGCTCGTGATTGTGTTGCTTCTCATTTTGAAAATAAATCTTTCGAGCTTAATGGTTTTCCTGGCAAGCTTGGTGTTTTTGTAACAATCCATTCTTATCCCTCTCAAGACCTTTGTGGCTGTATCGGTTTTCCCGATTCCGTTTTTTCCCTTAATGAGGGCTTGGTGAGGGCTGCTCTTGCTGCTGCTTTTCAGGATCCAAGGTTCCCTCCTATGAAAAAAGAAGAACTCGATAAGGTTATTTTTGAGGTTTCCGTGCTGACGGAGCCGGAGTTGGTTAAGGTGAAAAGTTGTGATGATTACTTGGGTGGTATAAGGGTTGGTGAGGACGGCTTGATTGTCGATGACGGTGTTAGTCGCGGCCTGCTTCTTCCTGTGGTTGCCGTTGAATACGGCTGGAATGCTGAGGAGTTTCTTGATCATACCTGTTTGAAGGCCTTCCTCCCTAAGGATTCGTGGAAGGATACTAGGGGTTGTAAGGTTTACAAGTTTCAGGCTCAGGTTTTTTCTGAGAAGAAGCCCGGTGTTGTTTAAGGGAAAGTATTATATTATTTTCTTTCATCCTTGTTTTTCATGGAGGATGTTATTCCAAGGGATTTGAAGGTTGAGGAGGAGGTTGAGAAAAAGAAGAGTCCTGTTTGGTATTTTGTTGGCGCTTTCCTTATTTTAATCCTTGTTCTCTGGGTTGTTCCCTATTACGGTTTCAAGTCTGACCCTAAACCCTCTAATATCCCTTCTCTCTCTTCTGTTTTGGCTGATGCCCAACGTGACAATTATACGATGAAGCTTCAGAGCATTTACGACGTTAAGTCTTTGCAGGTGTCTCCTTTCCTTAAGCATGTTTCTTCTAAGGTTGGTTCTTCCTGTGCTGAGGTTTCCGATGTTTGTTACAGCAAGGCGTTGTTTTATTTTGTTCGGGATAACATTGTTTACGTTCCCGATCCCAAAGTGGAATACATAGAGAGCCCCGAGGCTGTTCTGCTTGCTGGCAGCTCTGATTGTGATGGTCAGGCTGTTTTGCTTGCTATGTTGCTCAAGTCTGTTGGCATAACCTCAAGGATTGCTCTGACTAACGATCATTCTTATGTTCAGATTTATCTTCCTGACGCAATTAAGTTTTACAAGTCTCAGGACGATTGGGTTTTTGTCGATCCTGCCTGCAAGAGTTGCAGCTTTGGCAAGGTTCCTTTTTCTGATGTGAAGAACGTTGTTTCTTACGTTTATGTTTAATACAAAATTATCAATTATGAATCTTGCAGAAAATATATTTACTTCTCTGAGCTAAACTAAATATAAATATTTAATCACATCTTTTGTAAATGTCAATACCATTAGATTTATCAGATTTGAGCATTGGACAGTAATATTTTCTCACAAGTTCTTCAATCATTTTATATCTCGAGAATTTATTAGGTGAATATGAAGAAATAGTAGCATAATCAAAGTAACCATCTTTTAATGCTTGTTCATATTCTTCGATTTTAGAATCAGTTGTCACATCGTAATTAAAATAATAATAGCTAAACACATTTTCTGCAGTTGAATTGATTGGCATATTTTTGATTAGCATAAAACTATTAAGGTTAAGAGCAAGGATTTTGCCATTAACAACATCGAGATTATCTTCGATTAAATTGTAGGAAGGGTAATCATTTACTTCTTTAATTGCAACGCTAATACTTACAACAAGGTATAATATTAATAATAACCACAAATACTTAATCTTCTTATCTTTTAAAATCAAACCTAATAAAATTGCTGCTGAAAATTCAGCGTATGGTAAATGTCTCGTTAATGAATTGTAATCCAGAAGAAAAATTTGAAAAAGGATAATAGAAATTACAGGTATTAGAAAAATATGATAATCTCTTATTTTCTTTGATTTTATGAGGGATAAGACTATAATTGATGTTATTGGTAAGGCTAAGAAGAATATTCTAAGAAATGTTATTAGTTTATCAATTGAATACCCCTCTACTTTTGTTATTAACACAAAATTTACTAATATAGGAATCAATTCTTTGTATAAAACAAGAAATGGAACTACTACAACAAGGATGCCAATCAAATATTGAAACCCTTTCTTCTTGAAAAACTGATAAATAAAAATTATCACAATTGGAATAACCAGAACGAATTTTGAGGTCATAGCTAGACCGGACAATAGTCCAGCATAAACCATCTTTTTGGTATAAATTAGGTATAAGGCAGATATAAAGAAAAACAACGCTACAGAATCCAGTAACCCATCACTTGCTAACGCAATAGTTGAACTTGAGAACCCAATCAAAATTAGAGGAATGATTGGATCTCCTCCCAGTTTTATAATCAAATTATAAACCAATAGGATTGATAAGACAACAAATAACGTTGCAAGGACTCTAACAAAAATTACACCCCCCACCTTATAACTTATTCCCCAAATAAGAGGTACTAAAGGGCTTCCCATAATATATTGGAATGGGTTCGAATAATGCTTGTAATAAACTACCTTAAAAGGATTAAGTTTGCCATTAAGAATAGCTGTTCCAGCCCTTATATATTGTGATTCATCATCTTCATAAGGTCTAATGAATGTAAAAAAGGTGTATAGAACAAAGAGGATTATAAACAACAAAATTAAATTATTTCTTTTGATTTTAAACATTAAGATTATAAATAAACATTAAGATTATAAATTTACTTATCCTATTTAAACTTTCTTCAAGACTATCAATGCTTAGCCACAGAATAATTCAAAAACCAAAACATTTATAACCTAACGTTTTTAAGTTTGTTGAGATGAGTTTTGGTAAGACTCTACGGAGGGTTTGGCATTTCCTCTGGGAGGAGGATTCGTTGCTTTCTTGGCTTGTTAACATAGTTCTTGCCTTTATCCTGGTTAAGTTTGTCATCTATCCCGGCTTGGGTTTGGTCCTGGGTACGGGTTATCCTGTTGTTGCAGTTGTCTCAGGCAGCATGGAGCACGACGGCAGTTTTGATTCTTGGTGGTCTTCTGCTAGTAATTGGTATGAGCAGAACGGGATTCCAAGGCAGGGTTTTGAGAATTTTGATTTCCGTAACGGCTTTGACAAGGGGGACATAATGCTCCTCATAGGTGTTAAGCCAGAAAAAGTGGAAGGGGGGGAAGTGATTGTTTATTCTGTCAATTCAAATATCCCGCCAATCATACATCGCGTTGTTGAGATAGAAAAAGTTAATAATGAGTTCTTTTTTACGACTAAGGGTGATCATAACCAGATTGCTGATCCGCAGCCCGTTTCTCAGGACAGGGTTGTTGGTAAGGCTGTGTTCAGGATTCCTGTGCTTGGTTATGTTAAGATATGGTTTACAGATTTTATGAGTGCCGTAAAGGGAGGTTAGTTAGATGATGTTTTGTCCGAAGTGTAAGGCCCTATTGGTGCCTAAGAAATCCGATAAGAAAGGAACGATCCTGGTATGCGCCAGCTGTAGTTACAAGACTAGGGGTAAGGATTTGGTGATTAAGGAGAAGGTGAGCATTGATAAGAAGGATGAGATTGAGATAGTTGATAAGAAGATTGAGACCCTGCCTAAGACTCGTGAGGAATGTCCTAACTGTGGTAACATGGAGGCTTATTTCTGGACAGTTCAGACGAGGGCGGGTGATGAGGCTGAGACAAGGTTTTTTGAGTGCACTAAGTGTAAGAACAGGTGGAGGGCTTACAACTGATGGCAGTCAGGCAGCCTTACGTTGATAAGTACATAAAGGACTTGTCCGCTTCTGATACTTTTGTTTCTGTTTCAGGGGTTGCTGTTTCAAAGGCTGATGGTTCTTTTGTTCTTGATGATGGGTCTGGCGAGATAGTTGTTTTGCTTGAAGCTGAGTCTTTGCCTGAGTACGTTCGTGTTTTCGGAAGGGTTCTGCCTTACGAGGACGGTTTGCGTTTGCAGGCTGATTTTTTTCAGGATATTTCTAAAATCGATAAGCTTTTATATAAGAAAGTTAAAGATTTATTGAACAGGTGATCACATGAATAAAAGAGGTTTTAGCTATAGTTCTTCTCGTAGTAGAATCTCTTTCCTTGTTGGAGCCGTTTGCATTTTGATAGGTGTTCTGCCCTTGCTGAAGTTTGTAAATATAGTGATTCCGGGTTTGGACACTCTTGACATGAACATTTATGATTTGATTGTTAGGGTTGCTTTGTTTGTTGGAGGTATTTTCTTGTTGTATGATTCTTTCGCTATCCGTAACATGCTTACAGGCAGGGTTAAGGGCACCTCAATTCTTGCTGGCTTTTTGCTTGCCGTTATAGGTGCTATTCCGCTTGCTTTGCATCTTAAGTTATTGAGTTTTCTCCCTTTCATAGTTGCTCTTAGCATTCCATCTGTTGTTTTGTACAGCCTTCTGGTTTTTTACGGCGTTTATTTGGTTGTTGACGCTTACCTTGTTCGCGCTACGAGGTTTTTTTAATTGTTGTGTTTCATTACCAAAAATATTATAAACAAATTGATTTTCGTGATGTACTATGAAGCTTGTGTTGGCCGAACCTAGGTTGTTAAAAGAGAGTGTATCTATAATTTCTGATTTGGTTAACGAGGTTACGTTTAAGGCTGATTCGGATAAGATTGAGATGATTGCCATGGATCCTGCTAACGTTGCCATGGTTATGTTCAAGATTGTTTCTTCTGCTTTTGTTGATTACAAGGTTGACAAGCCTGTTTCCTTTTCCGTTAACCTTGATAACCTTGATCAGGTCTTGAAGAGGGTTAAGCCTAACGACACCCTGCATCTTGAGCTTGACTCTAAGAATAACAAGCTTAAGATAAACATTAAGGGTGAAAGCAACAAAACATTTAATCTTTCTCTGATAGATATCGATGAGTCTGAGCAGAAGGTTCCTGACTTGAAGTTTGACGTTAAGGCTGAGGTTCCTTCTAGTATGTTTAACGAGTTCATAGAGGACATGGACATAGTTGCCGAGTCTGTTGCCTTGTCTGCTGAGCCTAACAAGCTTAGCATAGCTTCTGAGGGAAGGTTTAATGCTGCTAACGTTGAGATCCAAGGGGGGGAGGGTGTTGTTATAAATACCGGTAAGAGAGAAAAGATTCTGGCCAAGTACAGCATAGAGTACTTGAAGAAGATAGTTAAGGGCGCAAAGCTTTCAGAAGTTGCTGTTATCCAGTTCTCTGAAGAATACCCTTTGAAGGTTGATTATAAGGTTATGGACAAGCTGTTGCTTTCTTTTATTCTTGCGCCCCGGGTTGATTCAGACTAACTTCGTCGTCTCTTCTTATGAATATCCTTGATATGGTGTGTGTTATTCTTAGCACGAATTCTAGCGTTATCACAAAGACTAGGTAGTATACTAGTAGTTTCCAGAGCGTTGGTATTTCTTTTGCTACTTCGATAGATGTTTGGAGGGAGAAGAACGATGCATCAACTAGGAATATACCTAGGAGTGCGAATGGCAGCATCTTTGCCAGGTCTTGTGAGAGGTTTTCGTGGTAGTATGCCGATACCCTTATGGCAGCGACTAACGCTACTGATGTTATGAGTATGTTGTTTGCTGAGGGGTTCTTTGTTAGGATTACCATTAAAAGGGTGAACACCATGAACCAGAAGAACACTACTATGGGTGTTAGTATCAGGTTTTCTAGTATGTAGAAAATTCCTTTTATCATCTTGCTGACCACACCCTCGAAACTGCTTGAGATGTCTTGCAGGCTCAGTCCGAGTACGTCTCTTCTTGCTATGAACCTGTAGAAGTGGAATATGAATAAGGCGTAAAAAGTTATTCCAAGAACGAAAAAGAAGACGGGTTTTACTATTTCCCAGTATTCTGGCAGGGTTATGTTTGTCAGTTCGCTGAATGAGAGTTGTGGGAACTGTACTATTTCTGAAAAGTTAAATGGTGCCATCTTTTTTTATTTTGATAACTTTTTGTTTTTTTAAACTTTTTGGATTATTTTTATGGCTGATAAATCAGTAATTTGTAACTATCAATAAGTAGTTACAAAACGAAAGGTTTATATATTAGAAAACCCTTCTATAAAGGCATGAAAAACCTTCCTAATCTTGAGGGTAAACTTGTAAAAATGGGATGTTTCACTCCTAAGTATGTTAGGCAGTACCACAGCTGGCTTCAGGATGATTACATTCTAAAAATGACCGAGACTGATAGAGGGCTTACTGTTAAGGATGTTATTAAGATGCGTGATGAGATTGAGGAAGCTGATGACATGGCTCACTTCTTGATTTTTGATAAGAAGACTTCTAAGCCTGTTGGTGATGCTGACCTTCGTGACATAAAGGTTGGTGATACCGCTGAGTGTGCTGTCATGATTGGCGAGTCTGATTTCAGGAACAAGGGTTATGCAACAGAAGCCTTGAAGTTGCTTCTTGATTACGGTTTCAAGAATTTTGATCTTAAGAAGGTTACCGCTCCCATACTTTATTTCAACAAGCCTTCCCTTGCTTTGCACGAGAAGTTGGGTTTTAAGAAAAAAGGTAGGGGAGGTAAGGATATAATTTACGAGTTAGTTAAGTAGAGTTTATTCTTGCGGCTGTTTGTATATGTATTTCTTCCCTTGGTAGTTCTTGAGTATTACTATCTCATCATCCAGGTATTGCAGATAAGGTGGCAGTAAAGGTGTTTTTCCTCCTGCGCCATCAACTACGTAGTGCGGAACGCAAAGTCCTGAGGTGTGTCCGATTACCTTCCCTATTATTTCCACCCCTTCTTCAACTTTTGTTCTGAAGTGGTCGGTTCCCTTGACCATGTCCGCTTGGTAAAGGTAGTATGGTTTTACTCTTATTGTTAGTAGTTTCTTGAATAGTTCTCTAAGAACTTCAGGATTATCATTGACCCCTTTCAACAAAACTGTTTGGTTTCCCAGGGGTATCCCGGCGTCTGCCAGCATTCCACATGCTCTTTTCGCCTCTTCTGTGATTTCGCTGGGGTGGTTGAAGTGCGTGTTTACGTAAATCGGGTGGTATTTTTTTAGCATGTCGCACAGTTCTTTGTCTATTCTCTGTGGGAGCGCGCAGGGCACTCTTGTCCCTATCCTTATTATCTCTACGTGTTTTATCTCCCTCACGAGTCTTATTATTTTTTCCAGCTTCTTGTTGTCCATCAGCAGCGGGTCTCCGCCTGACAGCACCACATCCCTGACTTCCGGGTGGTTTCTTATGTACTCTATCCCTTTTTGCAGGTCGCTCCATTTTATTTCCTTGTTTGGGTCGCCTACTTTTCTTTTTCTTGTGCAGAATCTGCAGTACATCGCGCACTGGTTTGATATTATGAATAGGACCCTGTCCGGATACCTGTGTGTTATTCCCGGAACCTCTCCTTCTTCCCTTAGCGGGTCTTCAAGGCCGACTGTGTCTTCAAGTTCCTGTATTGTCGGCACGCACTGATTCCATATGGGGTCTCCCTTTTCCTTGATCAGTGAGAAGTAGTAGGGGTTGATTTTTGCAGGGTAATTTTTTATGACTGCCCTGACCTCTTCTTCCTTCAGCCCTGCTTTTTCCGCTATCTGTTTGGCATTTATCAAACTGTTTTTCAGAATGCTTTGCCAAGAATTCGTTTCAGCTTCTCTTCCGCTGTATTCTTCAACTACGGTTTGGGCCCCTGAAGGCGGTGGTTCTTCGTGCTTTAATTCCCGATCACGCATTTTAATTTTTTTTGTTAGATAATAATTATTACGCTAATCACTTTTAAACCTTTCGCTTTTGGTCTTTTTTATCGTCGGTAATTGATTGGAATTTTTTCCCTTGGTTTCCTTTTTTAGAAACATTTTTATATCTTGATTTACTCTTTCTGCTGTATGAAAAAGAGGTTTTTGAGAGGCAAAGCTAGCTTCATGATTACTGTTTTGATTTGTGCCCTCTTTTCAATTTATTTGATGGCTCCTGTTTCTGCTGCTGAGAAGCGTTGTTGTGAAAAGACAAACACTGGTGAGTATTGTCTTTATACAGATGCTTCCAAGTGTGATGTTAATGTCAGGGTTGATAACGCTGCTGTTTCTTGTGACCAGATTTCTTACTGTCAGCTTGGCTGCTGCCAGACTCAGGATGAAGGTACGTGTTACAAGAACACTCCTCTTGCAAGGTGCAACGCCATGGATGGCAAATTCACTCCTGATGCTAACTGTGATAATTCTGACTGTAAGAAGGGTTGCTGTGTGATTTCAGGGAGCTGTTCTTACGTTAACGATAAGAAGTGTGATTACCTGCTTAAGGATTTCCCGGATATGGTGAAGGATTTCAGGGATGCTGCTTCTGAGAAGGAATGTTCTGACATATGTCGTTCTGGCGACGAAGGCTGCTGCCAGAAGGTTGATGCCACTTGCTCTTTCACTACCCGTGGCATTTGTTCTGCCGAGGCTGGGACTTTCAATTTCAACAAGTTCTGTTCTGACATTTCGCTTTGCGCTTGTACTAAGCACTACACCAAGGGTTGTTATGAAGATGATGTTTACTGGTTTGACAGCTGCGGTAACAGGGAGGAAAAGGTTCAAGACTGTGATTACGCTGGTGGCACTATGTGCGGTCAGAATGCCAACGGTGATTTTGTTTGTAAAAGCGTTAATTGTGAAACGACTTATACTGATGAAAGGAATGTTCACGATCCTAACATGGGTAGTTTGAGAAAGAACGGTGAGTCTTGGTGTGTTTATGAATCGGGAGTTGGTGATTATTTGGACAGGCCGGGTACTCGTCATTTCAAGCATATGTGTGTTAACGGTGAGGAGATGATCGAACCCTGTCGTGATTTCAGGGAAGAGGTTTGTATTCAAGGCAAGATGAAGGATTATGCTGAAGCGCAGTGTTTAAAGAACGAGATTTATGAGTCTCCGGTAACTTCGAATATTTCTACGGTTTCACTCGGTTTCAGATTTTGGGAAGATAAAGGTAGTTGCGAGAGTGCTGACATGACCTGTCAGGTTGTTTATGTTAAGTCTTCTAAGTTCTCAAGCTGGAAATGTGAGCAGAATTGTCATTGTGAAACCCCTCAGTATATTGATGACGTGAACAAGTTGTGTAAGTCGATGGGTGATTGTGGAGCTAACCTTAACATATTGGGAGTTAAGAGTGAATCTGGCTTTACAGTTGCCGGAAGCAGTAGAAAAGCTCCTCGTAAGATAAGTCAGGCTGCTTGGGCTGATTATGCCAAGTATGGTGTTTTCGGCGGTCTGAAACTTTTGGCAGAAGACTTTGAGAAGATGATGGAGGCTGTTGATAAGGATTTCAAAAACCCGATACAGGATTATGCCATGTATGCTGGAATTGTTGCTGTTATAGGTATTGTTGCTATAAATGCCGGTCTTCTTGGTGCGACTGTTAGCGTTACAGCTGCTGCAGCTGCTGCAAGTGCAGGAACTCTTACCGCAGGAGCTGTTGCAGGCTCAGGAGCAGGTGCTGCTGTAAGTGGTCTTACAGGGGTGGGTACCATAACTTCCGCTTCTGGTACGGCAATTCCAACTTCAGCTGTAACTTTAGCACCATTAGGAGTATTTGCTATAGTTCTCGTTGTTGTTGTGATAATCGCGGTGATTTTGTACTTCATCTTTTCAGCAGAGACAAAAACCTATTACGTTACTACTCAATGCAGGCCTTGGCAGGCTCCTGACGGCGGCAAGGATTGCGATAAGTGCAGGAATGAGGAGAAGTTTAAGGAGACTGGTTTTGATGACTGTACAGAGTATAAGTGTAAGTCTCTTGGTAAGCGTTGTGAATTCATTCTGGAAAACGAGGGTTCTTCAAGGGTTTCCTGTTTCGCCAAAGAGCCTTATGATGTTAATTCTCCTGTGATTACCCCCTGGCCTGAAGTTCTCACCTCCGGTTACACTTTAAGTGGGTTGGAGTATGGCTATACAATCTCCCCAAAGATTAAGCCCTTCACTCTCATTAGCTTTGGTATCAAGACTGATGAGCTCGCTCAGTGTAAGATTTCTGAGGAGCATACGAATACTTTTGATGAGATGAATAATTATTTTGGTGACGGCTATTTTGCTAAGGAGCACAACATTACCTTGAACTTGGTTGGTGGTATGGATTACGAGTATTATGTTAGGTGTAAGGATCCTTCTGGTAACGCTAACACTCGTGAATACACAATTAAGCTTTCCACAGAGAATCTTCCCGATCTCACTCCCCCAATTATTGAAGGGTTTAATCCGCCTGACGGTTCTTACATAGCTGCTAACCTTACTATGGCTACTGTTAACATAATGTTGAACGAGCCTGCCCAGTGCAAGTGGTCTGATCAGGATGTTGATTACGACAGCATGGGTAATACTGCTTCGTGCGACCTTAGCTATCACAACACAACTTTCATAACACACTATGATTGTTACGCTACCCCTAACGTTTCAAAGGGCACTAACAATTATTATTTCAGATGCATGGACTTGAAAGAGAATAAGAATCAGGAAAGCACTCCTTACAGTTTGATAGTTAGCAATGAGCTTGTTATTGTTTACTCTGCTCCTTCAGGGACTTTGTATGATACCAACAGCCCGACTCTTGAGGTTACTACTGCTGGCGGTTCTGAGGATGGTGTAGCTGCTTGCGCTTTCAGCACTTCAGGTATTGAGTTTGAGCGCATGATAGGGTTCTTTAACACGAATGCTGCCAATCATAAGCAACCTCTGATGAGTCTTGCTATGGGTGATCATGTTTACTATGTTAAGTGTCGTGACTCAGCAGGCAACGAAGCTTCGGTTGCAATAAACTTCAGGATTGATGTGGATGTTGTTGCTCCTGAGCTTGTTTACATCTATTCTGACGGCTCAACTCTGCACTTGATTTTGGATGAGCCTTCGATCTGTGAGTATTCGAGCTCTTCATTTGCTTACGGTACTGGCACTAAGATGGGTGGTGAGGGGACAACTGAGCTTATGGCTCCTGCTGACGCAACGCATTATTACATTAAGTGCGTTGACAAATTTAACAATGCAATGGGTGAGATAATTGTTTATTTATAGAAAGTTTTATATAATTAGTTTGCTAAAATTTAGGAAGGTGGTCTGATGGAAAAAAGGGGTCAAGTTACTATTTTTGTTATCCTCGGTATTGTGATAGTTATTATTGCAGCTTTGTTGCTTTATTTCAGGACAAATGTTTTTCTTTTTAATCCGAGTGTTGAGGATTTGAATTCCGAGCTTGATGAGATCAGGGAGCATATGCTTAAGTGCGTTGGTGATATTGCAGACGACCCCATAAGGCAGATTGGTCTGCAGGGCGGTTATCTGTCGACCCCTCCTGACACTTTCAGGCTTTACAACGATTCAACTATCAGCTATCTTTGTTATTCGATGGGCGGCACTCCTCGCTGTATGAATCGTATGCTTACTAAGGCTGAGATGGAGCGTCAGCTTAACGAGGCCATAGACTTTGGTCTGCAGACTTGTATCGATGTTCAGAGCTTTAAGAAGTTCGGGAGTTTTGAGATAATTACGCCGAGAAAGTGGACCGTCGATACGAAGATAGGTTCTGACATAGTTTTGGTTACTGTTAATTACCCTATTAGGTTGAGGTCGACTAAGTCTACTGCTGAGGTTTCTGCTCAGGATTTCACTCAAAACTTTGATTATCCTCTGGGCTACTTGTATGATGTTTCACAGGACATACTGGATTATGAGACTGAGTTCGGTGAGTTTGATCAGATGATTTACATGCTTGCAAAGCGTGGTCAGGTTAGGATTGAGAAGAAAAAACCTTACCCTGATAAGCTCTACATACTCAGCACTTATGATAAGGATTACATATTCCAGTTTTTCGTTCAAGGAGAATCGACGCTGCCACCATGAGTTTTAGAAAATTTTTGTTTCCCTTTGTATTCCTCCTTTTAGTTAGTCTTGTTTCTGCCGCTAACGTTTGTTGTGAAAAAACCAAGTCCGATGATTATTGTTTGTACACGGATGAGTCTAACTGCGCCTCTGATTCCAAGATGGCTTCTATTACTTGCGAGCAGACTTCTTACTGTAAGATTGGCTGCTGTTACAGCAGCGATGAGGGCCGGTGTTATAAGAACACGCCGAAGGCCGAGTGTGATTCGATACGTGGCAACACTTGGGATTCTGATGAGAACTGTGGAATCCTGCAGTGCAATAAAGGTTGTTGTATGATTGGTAATGAGGCTTTTTTTGTTACTCAAGTTCGTTGCAAGGCTGAGACTTCCTTGTATCCTAACGTTACCATGACTTTTGATGAGAACATTCTTACAGAGCAGGAATGCATCGCTAAGTCCAGGGCTGAAGACAAAGGTTGCTGTGTTTCGGGGACTGAGTGCACGTTCACCCCGAGAGGTTCTTGTGGCACTGCTTCAGTCGTTCAGATTGGCAACGAGACTGGCGATGGTTTTTATTCTGGTATGCTTTGCAGCAATGATAAGTTGAAGTGTGACTGCGCCAAGCAGCAGACTACTGGTTGTTTACCCGGTGAGGATGAGGTTTACTGGTTTGACAGTTGCGGCAACCGGGAGAACATTTACAACGCTGATAAGACTGCTTCTTACAACAACGGTTATGTTCTTTCCAAGGATGAGAGTTGTAAGTTGAAGGGTGCTTTTGACCCTAGTTGTGGTAACTGTGATTACAGCACTGGCACTTTGTGTGGTCCTTCTAAGAACGACGTTACTATGAAGGAGGGGGATTATACTTGCAAGGATGTTAGTTGTAAGACTGTTTATGATGATGAGGTGAGTCCGAATGCTGGGTCTTCAAAGAAGAACGGTGAGTCTTGGTGTATTTATGACACTTTCCCGGGTCATGCTCGTGACGCTGTTGGCTCCCGTCATTTCCGTCACATCTGTGTTAACGGTGAGGAGATGGTTGAGCCCTGTCGTGATTTCAGGGAGGAGATTTGTATTCAGGGTATCATGAAGAACGACCCTGCTGAGACTGCCTTTGAGTCTTTTGGTGTTAAGGGTGATTATGTTGAGGCTGCTTGCCGTGACAATCGTTGGGAGGATTGTTATGCTTGCAACTCAGTTACTTCCTGTGGTGGTGATTGTGCTGGTAAGGGTGTTGATTGTTGTGCCAAGAAGTGTTGTGAGGAAATTTCTGTTCGTGATTGTTACTGGTTGAAGGCCGGCATTGCTGTTGGCATTACTGGTGTTTGCGTTCCGGATGTTCCTCCTGGTTTTGCTTTCTGGGGTGTTCAGTCTTCAGATATTTCTTCCTCTACCAAGTCAGGTACTGCAGAGAGGCTTGTGGCTGAGTACTCTTCAGAGGAAACTTCTTCTACATCAACTCCAACTGGTGCTGCTGTTTCCACTGCTGCGGGTACGAGTACTATTACTGGTACTGGCGGCGGTGCTGGTTCTAGCGTTTGCAGTCAGGCCAATCAGGAGTGTACTGTTACCTGGCATCGTGGTGGAGTTTCAAGAATTTTCTCTAGAGATGATTGGAAATGTGTTGCTAATTGTCATTGCACTGAGCATGCTTGGATTGTTGCCGGTAACACTCTTTGTAAGTCTATGGGAGATTGTGGTGCTTACTTCAACATTCTCGGTAAGATTACCACTGATGGTTATGCTAATACTGCTTCTGGTGAGACTAAGTGGTTTAAGGGTAGCAAGTTGAAGGAGTCCGAAGTTGGTGATTGGAAAACCTTATCGCAGCCTGGTGCGGCTGTCAAGGACAAGGAGTCTTCAGGTATCTTGGGTTTGGGTGGTGGGGGCTTTAGTGAGTTTTTCAGTAAGGCTGGTTTGTCCCTCGGTTTTATGGTTGCTCAGGGTGTTTATACGGGTTATGCTAGTAATTGGGCCAAGGGTTCTTTCACTGGTGGTATGTTTGGTGGTTTGACAACCATAGGCAATTCAATTGGTTGGTTGTTTAAACTTGGTAAAGGTGCGAGTCCTATCTCTAATTGGGGTGCTACTTATGGTACTTCTCAAGTTACTTTAAAGAATGCAGTATCACAAAAAGATTTGTTAAATACAGTATTTAAAGGTGATCAAGCTGCACTTCAACAGGCTATAGATACAGGTTATTTAAAAACAACTTCTAGTCCAGAATACTTAGAAGTGGTTAACAATAAAATTATTTCTGGTTCTGGTATTGAAGCTAAGTCGGTTACGACCACAGTTCAAACAAGCAGCGGTTTCAGCAACGTCATGGGCGCATTGAACACGATAATGTGGATTTACACGATTTACCAAGTTGTTGATGTTTTCTTTGCTCAGGACAAGTCTGAGACTTATCAGATGTCTTGTGATGTTTGGCAGGCTCCTGACGGTGGCAAGGATTGTGAGAAGTGTAATGAGGATGATAACAACAAGCCTTGTTCCGAGTATAGGTGTAAGTCTCTGGGTAAGCTCTGTTCTGTGGTTAATCAGGGAACTTCTGAGGAGAAGTGTATTAACATGCATCCGAATGATGTTAACTCTCCGATAGTTTCTCCGTGGAAGGATGTCATCACTAAAGGTTTCACTATCACAGAAATTACCGATGAGGGTAATAAAGGTTACAAGCTCAATCAGAAGTTGAAACCGTTCCAGTCTATTACTTTGGGTATTACGACGGATGAGCCTTCTCAGTGTAAGTTCGGTTCTGAGCACTCTACGGACTTTGACCAGAAGACTGCTTACTTCGGGGACGTCACTTATCAATATGAGCACGAGATTACTTTCAGCTTGCCTTCTGATGTTACAACTACTGAAGCTTTGAAACTTACTAACGGCGGCACTTACAACATTTACATTAGGTGCAAGGATGCTTCTGGTAACAAGAATAATCGTGATTATTTCATCAGGTTTGCTATCGAGCCTGCTCCTGACTTGACCGCTCCTGTTATCGAAAGGACTAGTGTTGAGAACGGCGCTTACGCCCCTGCCGGTATTAATGAAACAGCCTTCAGCATCTATACCAATGAGCCTGCTGACTGTCGTTGGAATTTCAACGATACAGAATTTGATTTGATGGATTACAAGTTTACCTGTGCTGATTCAGGGTTCAGCTTGTCTTCAATCTATTATGGTTTGTATGAATGTAAGACAAACAACTTGTTGATCAACTCAGAGGGAAGTACAGATTATTACTTCAGGTGTAAGGACAGGAGGGGTAACGTTAACACTGAGAGCTACTTGTTCACCTTGCGCAGCACTGACCCTTTGAATATTGACAGTTCAGGTCCTTCAGGTACTTTGTATCAGACCGATGTTGAGTTGAAGGT
Source organism: archaeon (assembly GCA_043810595.1). Classification (GTDB taxonomy): domain Archaea; phylum Nanobdellota; class Nanobdellia; order SCGC-AAA011-G17; family VGLX01; genus JAWABC01. The sequence continues at coordinate 4,045 of JBDRNX010000010.1, read as the reverse complement.
TATTACAAGCGGAGGTGCTAAGGAGGGTGAGGCGAAGTGTGGTTATGCTAACTCTGATGTTCCTTTCCTCAGCATGATTGAGTTCCTCGAGACCAATTCAAGTATCCACAAGCAGCCTCTGATTTTGGATAAGGGTGATTACTTCTACTACATCACTTGTCGTGACATTGCCGGTAACGAGGCTTATTCAAATATCAGCTTTAAGGTTGACGTTGACTTGGATTCGCCTAGAATTGTTTACATCTATTCTGAGGGCAGCGTGTTGCATCTTGAACTGAGTGAGGCTTCAAACTGCCAGTACTCCACGAATTCAACTATAAGTTACGGTTCGGGAATTCAGATGACAGGAACAGATTCGGTAATCCACGAGTTGAACATAGACGGTCCTGTTTACTACATAGCCTGTATTGATGTTTTCGAGAACGAGGCTAAGTTCACAGTTTACGTTTAATCAAAACTTTTATAAGTTTCCTTCTTTTCCTCTTTCTTTATGAAAAAGAGGGGTCAGTTGCTTGGTCAGCCTATAGTGATGATTTTTGCTTTGATTGTTGGCGCCCTTATTCTTGCTTGGGGTATCTTCCAGGCTTACAAGCTTATGAATATAGCTAGGGAAGTTGAGGTTGCTGATTACGTGACAACGCTTAGGAAAGATGTCGAGCGTTATTATTATTTTGAGCCTGGCAGCAGCGGCAGGTTTAAGGTTAGTCTTCCCTCGTATTACAATTACATTTGTTTTGCCAGTCATGAGATTCCTTTTTTTGGTTCTACACCTAAGCCTCCTAATTACAACGCTGCTTTTGTCGCTCTCAGGAATAACAGCAACATTTTCGTTTATTCGCAGAAGGAGGTGCTTACTTACAACGTTCCTTACCTCAGGGCTCCTGCTAATCAGAATCCTTTATGTGTTAAGAATCAGATGAATATAATGCTGACTTCTAGGGGTACTTATGTTGAGGTTTCTAAGGGCTCGTAAGGGTGTTGCTGCATCTGTGTTCAAGTACATATTTGCTGTAGTTGCCGGAGCTATAATACTGATATTTTTTGTTAGGTTCGCTATGGATATGACCGATACGCAGAAGAGTGTTTCTAACGCTGAGCTCGGCTTCATGATTGATGAGTCTCTTAACGCTTTGACTGTTTCCGAGGACCAGAGTGAGCCCATCCCAGGTGATCCTTGGCCCTCTCCTGTGATGTTGAGTTTTGGCAAGGGTCCTACTTGTGGCAAGCTTTCTTCGGGCTCTTACAACTTTAACATCCACAAGGTTGTTTTTTCTCCCTTGAAGATTGACGGCAATCAGATTTTTGCCTGGACCCAGTCTTGGTATTACCCATTTGAGGTTGATAACTTCTTCTATCTAAGTAATAAAAATTCTAAGTATTACCTTGTTTATCCTTCTGGTGAGGTTGCTGATTTTGTCAGGGGATTGGACAGCCAGGTCACCCCGGCTGAGAGGCATAACGAGCACTTCCCCAAGTCTTTTGAGGTTGAGAGCATCTCTTCTGATCAGGTTAACGCAAGGCTTGCTTACGCCTCTGGCAAGTACAGCTTTGTTAAGTTTGCTTTTTTCAAGACTAACCCCCCTTTAGGTTTCAAGGGTAATTACGTTGTCATAGATTATGTTGATTGTGAGCCTGATAGGGATGATGATGACTGTCACGGCTCCTTGACGTTTTCCAGTGGTAAGTCCTTCTTTGCTGGCAAGCCCATGCTTTACGGCGCTGTTCTTGCTGAGGATTTTGAGTCTTACCAGTGTCAGCTTGGTAGGATTTACAAGCGTCTCGGGATAATATTGAGTCTCTATTCTGAGAAGGCTGACCTGCTTTATGATAAGGATATGCTTGATTTTTTTAACGATTGCAGTTATGATTTGATTAAGTCAGCTAACCTTGATGCTTTCAACCTTGAGGTTGATTCTGCTAAGGGCAATCCCAGCTATGGTAACCATGTTAGGTTTGACTTTTTCAAGGACATAATTGTTGAAAGTAATAATAAGCTTGGAGGTAAGAGTGCTTGCACTATTCTCTTCTAAGAAGGGTGACTTGGAGTTCATAGAAGCTATAATGGTTGTTGTTGTGATAGTTGTTTTGCTTGTGATAGGCCTTGCTATATATTATAATGTATCAATAGGCAGCATGAGAGAGACTGGTCAGAGGATTTCTGAGGTTGAGGCTACTGTTCTTGTTAACGTTATAGATTCTCTGCCAGAGACCCAGTGCAGTATGAAGGGCAGTCCGAAGGATTGTGTTGACGTGGTTAAGCTTCAGGCTTTCAGGAAGGTTGTTGATTCTAACAAGGCTTTCTATGTTGAGAATTACGGCTTTAAGGTCATACGTTTCGAGCAGCTGTTTCCAGTTCCAACTAAGCTCAGTCAGAATGCGAACAAGAGCGGTGAGTGTGAGGTTGATGCTTTCAACCACATAGACTATCCCGAGACTTGTGGTAACTGGACGGTCTACCATCATCCGAAGCCTAACTATACCAATAAGAATATCTTGAAAACTCCCGTCTCCCTTTATCACCCGATGAGTAAGCGTTATGCTGTCGGTGTTTTGTTTGTGGAGGTGTACTCATGAGGCGTGGTCAGATGGAGATCCTGGGCCTTGTTGTCATAGTTGTGCTTTTCATTTTCGGCGGTTTGATATACATCTTTTTCATGTCAAGGCCTGCTGATACCTCGATGCCCGAAACAAGACAGAGTGCTGAAGTCTCCAACCTCTTGAATACCATGATGAAGGTGACCCCTTGCACGGACAAGCCTTCTGACACCTTAGAGGATATAATCCAGAACTGTTACCTCTTTTCTGGCAACTCTGATTATTGTGGCAACCCCAGTTGTAAGTCCTATGTTAACGAGGTTGTGGGTAACGTTACAAAGGCTTATAACCGTAATTGGCTCTATTATTTTGAGATTAATCAGAGCAACAAGGTTTTCATATCTCAGGGCTCTTGTAACCTGCCTGACAAGATGTTTGCCAACACCATCGTTAAGTTCGGTAAGACCTCCCTGCCCGTCACCTTTGTGGTGTGCGAGCCGAAAACCATTTAAAAACTTACACCATTCAAAAGTTATAACAGAAACGGAGGGTTTTTCTGCTTCCTTTTGCCATTCTAAGCCCTGAAACCCTAATTTTTTCCATTTTTAGCCGTTTTTTATGGATTTTAGTGACAAAAAATTTATAAACCAATAAAAATTCACTTATCCCTATATCTATTAGGGGCGACTAGCGACTTTGATAAAAAAAGACGGTGAGTGATTCTGAAATAGATGTGTAGATAACCTGATAATCAGGAAAAAACACATGGAGGTGTTTTATAAATGCAAGAAAGCTTTGTACTAAAAGCTAAGAAAGCCGTTAAGACGGTTGCTGCAATTGGTACAGGAATGGCAATGTTAGGAGCTACCATGACCGGTGCGATGGCTCTTGACTTGAAGGATTATCCGTCGCCATTCGTTGTAGCTGGTAAATACGACGCGAGCAACGTGCTGGTCGTAGGTGCCAACGCTGATGCAGCAGACACTCTAGGTATGGTCGACCTTGCAACTAACTTGCAGTTCGAATCAAAAGAGTGTAAGACGTCTGGTGGAACAGTGACCGTTTCAGGAGGAATAACAGAAGAGATTCCTCTTGGTGAACCGATAGCTAACTCGGCTTCAAGGACGCTGGACATGGAAATAGAGGATGACGACATAGATTCTCTATGGGACGGCGAAATAGCATTCCAGAGTGCGACGTATGACACTAGGGAAATTATCGAGCTTGGTCAAGCTGACAAGTATTCTAGGGTGATGACCAGTTTGACAAGTAACGATGATGACTACCAGACAGACGTCGTGATGGAAACAGATGTTGACTCAATCAAGTACTATTATGCATTTGATGAGTCAATCCAGTTGAACAAGACTACATCGACCAACCCGTTGGAGATTAAGTTCTTGGGTAAGACCTTGAAGATTACCGACATCGACACATCAGTCGACAACAAGTTCTCGGCCTACGTGGGTACAGAATACTTCATGGATGTTGGAGATTCTGTAGAAGTTGA
>JBDRNX010000009.1:0-42998 GCA_043810595.1 archaeon | reverse complement strand
CGCCGTCAGCGCAGAGTTTCAAGTTCTGGCCCATGGGCAATAGTGCTTTATGGTTTTTAAATAAATTGGAGTGGGTTCATGCTTTTTGCAGAGTTCATGAAAATCATTTTTTATTTCAGCAAGGTTTCTGCCAGCTAGTGAGGTTCCATTAAGTTCATTGCTAAACTCTGTGAAGCAGTTTGGGTTTTCCAGTGCGGCTCTTCCTGCCATTAGCCCAATAATGTTTTTCTTGTCAGCATCTTTTGTTATTTTGTTGAAGTCTGAGGCGTTTTTTATGCCGCCGTTAAGAATAAGTGGTATATTATAAGACGTGAGGTCCTTTAGTATGGAATAGTCACATGGTTCAGCGGATCTCTGTTGGGCGTGCTTGAAGTGTACTGTGACATTAGTCAGGTTTGGGTCCTGTATTTTTTCAATCTGTTCAAATAGGTCTAGGATTTTTCCTTGCCTGACCTCTTCAGGGTTCAGGCCGAGCCTTAATTTTATCCCGACTTTAAACCTGTCCTGTTTTAATAATTCTTTAAGCAGGTTTGATACCTTTTTTGCCCTCTTGATCAATGCAGGGCCCCTCCCGATTCCGATCAGTTCAGGTGATGGTGAGCTCGCATTTATTTGTATTCCGTAGACATTATCCTTTTCAGGCTCTTTCCCTAACTGTTCATTTAATTTTTTAATGAATTCAGAACACTCTTTTTCTTTTGATGTGGAGACTTGGATCCACTGCCTCTGGCCTGTGATGGGGAATGTGTCTACCTCTTTCCAGGCATTATCCCTTTTGACGAGGTTGCTCATGGGAATGACTCCTGTATATGAGTCAGTAGCACCCTTGCATAGGCTCCTGAACGCCCAGCACGTTATGTTTTCAAGTGCAGCTAAGTGTATTTCCATACTGGTTAAGATTATTCTTGGTATATATCTTTTTCTTTAAGCACCTGGATGGAAGCCAAGAACGAGCTGCACGTAAAAGCCATCAGAAAAGCATAAAAGCCCACCCGGATTAGTAAGTTTTATAAAGGGGCTTAATAACCAAAAAAAGTAAGATGTGTTTTAAACAATAAAGATTTATAACACGAGGGAAAAAATGAAAGGAACAGTAAAATTTTTTAATGAAATGAAAGGATTTGGATTTATAGCTGGAGAAGATGGAAAAGAGTATTTTGTGCATAAATCAGCACTAGGCGAAGGCGTAAATCTACATGAAAACGACGCAGTCGAATTTGATCTAGAACAAGGAGATAAAGGCCCAAAAGCAGTTAATGTGAAGCTAGTGTCCAAAGAAAAAGCGTAAATCACCAAGAAACCCTTGGGCTAACTGGGTATAAAATTAGTTCTCAATTCCTTACCAATAACCTTTTAGGGAGACTAATTCTGGTAGGCAAAAAACGGTTGAGGTTCTATACAAAACCCATCCCTATTGTGGATGTCTATTTTCATGCTTCTGGGTATATTCCTCACTTGCTTATAAACCAAGAGTCCCATATAGAATTGAACCTTTTATGCTCTATTCCCCGTCAGCGCAGGTTTTTTATACTTCCACTTACACATTTTTAGTATAACAAAAAAAGGAGGTTGCTGGTAGGATGAAAGTTCTAAATAAATATAAGAAAATTGTCGGTAAGGACGTTATTGAAAAACTACGCCAGCAATCACAACCCCTTTATGGCAAGCACATCCTGAATATCAACTCTACATACCAGGGAGGGGGTGTGGCGGAAATACTGAACTCGCTTATACCTTTGATGAATGAGTTGGGTGTTAATGCGGGGTGGAGGATCTTACACGGTTCTGTTGATTTTTTTAAGCTCACCAAAAAATTGACAAATGCCTTACAGGGTGAACCCTTCAGGTTTACCCCGTCAAAAGAAAAGGTGTATATTGAAAATCTGAAAAAATTTTCAACTTTTACCCACATAGATCATGACCTCGTGGTTATCCACGATACGCAGCCTCTGGGCCTGATCAGTTTTTACAATAAAAAACAGCCCTGGGTTTGGCGGTGTCATACAGATATAAGCCAGCCAAATAAGCATGTGTATAATTACATTCGGAAGTATATTCGTAAGTATGATCTCATGGTTGTGTTGAGTGAGAACTTCCTAAAAGAATTGTCCGTTGAGCAGAAGGTTATGCCGCCTTCTATCGACCCCTTATCAAATAAGAATAAACCCATTTCAGAAAGAATGGTCTGCAGATGTTTAGAGGAGTATGGCATTAATCAGAGAAAACCTATAATCCTGCAAGTTTCGAGGTTTGATATTTTCAAAGACCCTATGGGTGTTCTAAAAATATTCAAAAAGGTGAGGCAGAAAGTTAATTGCCAGTTGGTTTTGATTGGTTCTGTTGCTATGGACGATCCTGAGTGTTCTATTGTCTATAAACAGATTTCAAAAATAGCCAAGAAAAAAGATGTTACCTTAATCAACGAGCAGAACGATCTGCTTGTTAATGCATTACAGAGAGCGGCTTCTGTGGTAATCCAGAAATCTAAAAGGGAGGGGTTTGGCTTGACCGTGACCGAGGCGATGTGGAAGGGTACTCCTGTCGTTGCAAGTAATGTTGGAGGTATTAAAGATCAAATAAGGCATGGAAAAAATGGTTTCTTGGTAGAACCTGCCAATTTGCATGGTTTCACAGATTCTATAATCAAATTGTTAAAAGATGAAAAACTGAGAGGTGATATGGGGAAGTTTGGCAAGGAATATGTTAGACAAAACTTTCTGATAACCACCCACCTTATGAACTGGATCAATATTTTAAACGAACAGTTAGGGAAAAGGAAGTAATGGTGTGTTGGGCTTTTATTCCTTTCAATAAATTTTTTTGCAGTTCGCCGTCAGCGCATTTGTTGCAGAAGGCGTATTTTTAATGGTTGTTTCTTATCGCAGAAAATTATATATACTGATTTTTATGGAACACTTGTATGTTTTCACGGCACTTGGAGAAAAAGTTGATGCTTCTTATTATTATTTTGTTGGCTCTGTTTGTGTGCTTGTCTTTGGTGATGTACCTGCTTTACGGCTTAGGTTTTGAGTTTTTTGGTTTGGTTAAGTCTGTGACAATCTTCCAGTACTCTGGCTTCCTGCTGTTCGCTTTGTTGTTGAATTATTACAGGAGATTTTTTTTCCGTATGTCTAATGTTTTGCTTGACCTTCTTATCGTCCTAGGGTTTTTCTGTGTGATGGCAACTGGTTTTGAGGCATTGTGGAGCCTTTTTTTCTGGTTTTCAGCCTACGTAAATACCCACACCACAAGCACTGTTGTGCTGGATGCCTTAACCTATATCCCTGCAAACACTGTGCTGTACAAGGAGTTCAGCCTGTATTTTAGTGCGAAGAAGAATTTTTTGTTGTTGATGATATCTGTGTACTGGATTTATTTCCTGAATCTGATCCGTTTGGAAAGGTTGCGCTCAGTGAGGCCGTCTAAATCCCAGTCTTCACGTGCTTCTAGGTGATTATTTTTTCCTTGAGAATTTCTTGAACACGTCGAGCATTTCTTCTGGGAAGGGGAATACTATGGTGGAATTCTTCTCTGATGCGATGTCTGACAGTGTTTGGTAAAGCCTCAGTCTCAATGCTGATGGTGACTTGTCGATGATTTTTCCCGCATCAAGCAGTCTTCCTGCTGCCTGTTTTTCAGCTTCCGCGAGTATTATTCTTGCTCTCCTGTCCCTTTCGGCTTCTGCCTGGTGAGCCATCGCCCTCTTCATGTTTTCTGGCAGTTCTATGTCTTTTATTTTTACGTCAGTCACTTTCAGTCCCCACGGGTCTGTTTCTTTATCTACGACTTCTCTGATTTTTTTGCCTATCTCCTCTCTCTTTGCCAGGACTGCGTCTAGCTCTGCTTTTCCGCACATGTCCCTCAAGGCTGATTGTGAGAGTTGGGAGACTGCGTATAGGAACTGTTCGACTTCGAGCACTGCTTTGTCAGCGTTTATTACTCTGAAGAAAACCACCCCGTTGACTTTTATCGGTACGTTGTCTTGCGTCATGACTTCCTGTGAGGGGATGTCTACTGTTATGACCCTTATGTCAATTTTTACAACCCTTTCGATTATCGGGATCACCCATCTGAATCCAGGCTGTAGTACTCCTACAAATCTGCCGAGCCTGAACTTTACCCCTCTCTCGTATTGGTTTATTATTCTTATACCTGCGAAAAATATGAATACTGCGATGCCGATTGCTATGTACTCCCATGATACCATATGAACTTACAACCCCTAATCATATAAAAACATTTCTGATTTGGAGAAGTTATTCAAGCTCGTTCCTTCTCGGCATCTTCAGCTCCTTGCCATCGACCATTATTATGGGGTTCCTGAATACCTGGTCTAGGTGTAAGGAGGAAAAAACGTGTCCCCCAAACCAGTAATTGCCTCCTATCCCGAGATGTGCTGTTCCGTAAGCTTTCTCGTCCACTATTGTTGCTCCTATTATTTTTGCTCTGGGGTTTATTCCTATCCCCAGTTCTCCTATCATGCTTGCGCTGCTTGGTTGTCTTACCCTGTTTTTTATCCAGTCTATTGAGTTCTGTAATATTTTTGCTTCTTCCCCTCCTTCTACTTTTGTTATCATTCCCCTGCTTATCGTTACCTTTATTGGCTTGTTTATCAGCATCGTGCCGTGTTTGTGTCTTGAGCTTCCGTCTATTACCACCTGTCCGTCCACTCCGTGTTTTGTTGGTGCTATGTAAACCTCTCCTGCTGGTATGTTGCCTCCGCTGCCCTGTTCCTTCACGTAGCCTGTGTTTGATAGTGCTTTGTGCCCTGTCACGTCAACTTTGAGGTTTGTTCCGCTGAGTGTTATTATCCTTATTTCCCTTGCCCAGTCCAGTTCTTGTTTTATTTTCTCTCCCACTTTTGCTATTTTTTTGTAGTTTATGTTTATCGAGTCCGCTAAGGCATATGTTTGTTCTGTTCTCAGCCCTATGAGTCCTGTTGTTATGAGGTATTTGTGCTTCCTCTTTTTTATCCATCCCCTGATGTTTCCCAACTCTCCAAGCTTTCCGAGCCTGTTTGACAGGCTTAGTATTATCGCATTTTCTTTTTTTAGTTTTTCAAGTAGGTATTTCACGCTGCTGTCCGCTTGCGTGCTCCTGTCTTTTACCCCCTGCATCACAAGTACTGTATTCAGTCCGAGGCTTTGTGTTGCCATGTAGTATCCTGCTGCCAGTATCGGAGCGCAGAGGTTGCCTGGCTGGCCGTAGTCCCCTATTATTAGAACGCCTTCTCTCCTTATGTTCAGGGAGTTTATTATGACGTTTTTTAGTTGCGGAACCTGTGTTTTTGCTATGCTTGTCAGGTTCTTATCCCTCATCCACCTTATCAGTTCGTCAGAATGCATTACATTATTTTTAATGTAAAGATATTTAAATATTATTTTATACTGCTTTTTCATGGAGTGGAAGAAGAAGTTTCTGGAAAGGTATGAAAAACTGACTGATATAGACAAGTTCGTAGAGTTTTCTGAAAAGCCCTTGAGGAAGTCCATCCGTGTTAACACCATCAAGACCTCTGTTGCTGAGGTGGGGAAGCGTTTTGACTTGAAGCCTGTGCCTTGGTGTGATGTTGGTTTTTTTGTTGAGGGCAGGGCGATTGGCAACACCTTTGAGCATTTTCTTGGTTACATTTACCTGCAGGAGGCTGCCTCGATGATTCCTCCTGCTGTTCTTGATGCGAGGTCTTCTGACTTGGTTCTTGACATGTGCGCTTCTCCCGGTTCTAAGACCACCCAGATTGCTGCCATGATGAAGAACAAAGGCCTGATTGTTGCTAATGATAATTCTATTTCGAGGTTGAAGCCTTTGAGTATGAACCTGCAGCGTTGTGGTGTTTCTAACGTTGTGATGACCCTGATGGAAGGGAGGTGGTTCAAGACCCAGTTTGACAAGATACTTGTTGATGCTCCTTGCTCAGGAATCGGCACTATCAGGAAATCGCCGAAGACTGTTGGCTGGTGGAATCCTAATTTTGTCAGGCAGATGGCCGGGATACAAAGACAGCTTCTTGGCACTGCTTTTAACGTCCTGAAGCCTGGTGGCACTATTGTTTATTCCACCTGCACCTTGGAGCCTGAGGAGGACGAAGGTGTTGTTGATAGTTTGTTAAAAAAGCATGATGATGCTAAGCTGCAGAAAATCAGTCTTGAAATAAAGTCCAGTCCTCCTGTTTTGGAGTTTGAGGGCAACGTTTATGATCCTGAAATAAAGAAATGCTTGCGCCTTTGGCCTCAGGATAACGATACCGAGGGTTTTTTCGTTGCTAAAATAAAGAAGTTGTAATCACCAAAAGCTTTATATTAGCACTTATTTTTTTCATCTTTATGGATCAGGTTTTGAAAAAAGTTCTTGGGAGGATTAAGCCCACTAGTGAGGAGGAGCTTTTTGTTAAGAGGATTTCTGATGAGGTTATGAAAAAGATTAAGGTTAGGGATGCTAAGGTTATTCTCGGCGGCTCTGGCGCCAAGGGCACCTGGATGAAAGGCACTCATGACGTTGACATTTACGTTAAGTTTGATTTGAAGAGGTGTAGGGATAAGGACATTTCCAAGGTTCTTGCTAAGGAGTTGAAGAAGAAGTTTTCCAAGGTTTTAGTCCTTCACGGCTCGCGTGATTATTTTCGCATTAACAAAGATAAGTTCACCTTTGAGATCGTCCCTATTCTCGATATTAAGAAAGCAAGTGAAGCTGTTAACATCACCGACATAAGTCCCTTGCACACGGTTTGGGTTAGGAAGCATGCAAAGCTTGCTGATGACATAAGGCTTGCCAAGGCTTTTTGTCGTGCTCAGTCTTGTTATGGTGCAGAATCATACATCAGAGGTTTTTCTGGTTATGTTCTTGAGATTCTTGTGATTTATTACGGCTCTTTTAAGAATTTTGTTAAAGCCGTTGCCAATTGGAAGCAAAAGGAACACATAGATGTTATGAAGCACGGTGTTGAGCTCAATCGTGCAAAAACTCAGTCTCCGTTAATCCTGATTGATCCAGTTCAGGCTGACAGGAATGCTGCCGCTGCTCTTGGCAGGGAGCAGTACGATAAGCTGATTGCTGCTGCCAAGAAATTTTTGAGCAGCCCCTCTGAGGATTTCTTTGTCAGGAAGGAGTTCAGCTTAGATGATTTGAAGAAGAAGGCCAAGGGCAAGTCCTTGGTTGTTTTCGAGGCTGTTCCCCTTAAGGGTAAGGAGGATGTTGTTGGCGCAAAGCTCCTGAAGGCTTTCAACTACATACGTAATCTCTTCCTTAGGGAGGGTTTCACCGTTTATGACTCTTCTTGGTATTGGGATGGGAATGCTTTTTTTTATTTAATAGTTAACCCTGGTTTGCTTCCGGAATTCAAAATCCATGTCGGTCCGAAGGCTTCTCAGCAGAGGCACTCTTCAAGGTTCAGGGAGAAGAACAGGAAGTATGCAGTTTACGAGGACAGGGGCAGGTTGTGTGCTAAAATTCCGAGAAGGTTCAGGGACGCTTCCTCTTTTTCAAAGAATCTGATTAAGGATGAAAACCTTAAGTTATGGGTCAAGTCAGTTAGGATTCTAGTCTAGGTGTATTACCTTGTCACAGAACTGGCCCAGTTGGTGTACGAATTTTTCGTCAGATTTCTCGTCCACCATCAAGAATATTCCGCTCATGTCGTGTATCCTTAATTTGCCTGTTAGGAAGTGCGTGAATTTTATTACGGATTCTGTGTTGTTGTATATTTTTAGCGTGTCAACTGAATCTAGTATGAGGAATTGGTGTATTTTGTCTTTGAGTAGGGGGTCTAGGGCTATTCCTATCTCAGTGAGGTCTGTTGGTGAGTCTACGAAGTAGCAATTCCTTACTATCGCTTCTTTTTCCCTCAAGTAGTCTGTTATGCAGTCTATGAAGAACAAATTCCTTTCGTTTATGTTTTTTGATTCCATGATTTTAACCATGTTTTTGTACGGTCTGTTTACTGTTATGTAGCTTCCTGCTCTGTATTTTTTTGTTAGCGCGTTGAGAACTTCTATGCTTACCTCTTCCATTTTGTCTGCCGGGATTACGACTAGTGCTATGAATTTTTCCGGGAGTGCTTTTAGTTCTTCTTCTATGTTTTTCATGTGTTGTCAGAATGTAGGGGGGGATTTAAATCTTGCTCTTTGTTTTTCTTCTTGAATAGGCTGTATCCCATAAACACCAGCGTGAGGAATGTTAGTACTGCCACGAGTGTTCCTATGTACATTCCTTTTTTTGATTCTTTTCCGCAGAGGTTTTTTGTGCACGCGTTTTCAAGGCATTCGTAGTTGTTGTCGCAGCTTTGCTGGTTTTCTTTTTGTTGTTTCATGCCTTCTTCTGTGCAGTACACGTTTTCAGCCCTTTCTGTTACCTTGTAGCATTTCCCTTTGTAGTCGCATCCCTCTGTTGTTTCGTGTGTGCATGCCTTTGGCTCTCCTTCGCATTTGTCTGTGGTGCATGCGTTGTTGTCCTCACAATCCTGGTCGTTTTGGCACTCTCCCTGTGGTTGTTCTATTTGTGCTTCGCAGTCGTTGTCGTTTTCGTTGTTGCATCCTTCAGGGCAGCATCCGTCATCACTCTTGCATTCTGTCAGCTGTGTGTGTTCGCATTTTTTTTCTACGTTGCACGTGTCTGTTGTGCACTTGTTGTTGTCATCGCATTCTTTGTCTTCGTCGCATTCTGCTATCCTGCATACGTTGCTTATGCAGGTGCCTGTCGTGCAGCCGCAGTCTGTGCAGCAGCTTTCGTTGGTTTCTGACAGGTTTGTATTACATACGCCGTCACCGCAGCTTGCTTCTACTGTTATCTCCATGGTTATCTGTACGAATGTTTCGTCTATGTATGTGTAGTTTGTTATGAGAAGTCTCATTCCGTTGATTTCTGTTGAGTAATCGCCGTAGGTTATCACTCCTTTCTTGCCGTCTACTTCTACCTTCACGCTTCCGTCTGCTGCTGCGTCAAGAATAGTAAGGGTTTTTCCGTAGACAGTTTCTTGTGACCCTATGTTTAGTTTTTCTGCTGTTTTTGTTTCTGCGTATATGACTGAAGAAAATATTATGATGAGAATAAGTAAGATATATCTTCTCATTTTTTCTTTTTTTTCATAGCCTTTCTTATCTCTGCGGATTCCTTTTCAAAGCCGAATTCTTGTCCTATGTTCCACATCTTGAACGCTGCCGTGACGAATGTTAGATAAGCTAATGTTAGCAGAGTGTATTCTAAGTACACCAACATCGTGCCTGCGCCTGTTCTTACGAAGAATCTTTCTGCGGTTAGTACTACTGAGAACGCTACTATGAATATGAGGCATATGATGAAGTACAGGGAGTATTCTCTGAGCGATGAGCCTGGTGATAGCGATTTTCTTGCTCTGTAGCACCATATTATTGCCATTATTCCGAATGTCAGCGATACTATTCCTGCTATCAGGTCTGCTTGTTTTATTATCCACATGATTGTTATTAGTCCAAGGAATATTGCTGTTATGCCTGTTACATATTTCATTCCGCTGTTCATTTTTTCTCACCTGTCAAGTCTATTACCACGTCGCAAAATTGGCTTAACTGGTCTATAAGCTCCTTGTCTGTTTTTTTCAGGGATACTATTATCCCTCTCACTTTCCACACCCTCATTTTTCCTGCAAGGAAGTGTATGAATCTGGCTACTGTTTCCACCTGGTTGTACATGAGGAGTGTGCTAAGGGAGTCAAAGAACAGGAATCTTCCGTCTCCCGGCAGGGCCCTTACTGCTTGGTCCATGGCTAGTGATATGTCGCTCAGATTTTCCGGGTTTCCTATGAACAGGCAGTTTTTTGTTTTTTCTATTTTTCCGCCTGATGTTTTCGTGACAGCATCTATGAATATTATCAGTTTTGTGTTTATGCCTGTCTTTTCGAATTCTTTTTTCATAACCTCGAAGGGTTTGTTTAGCGTTACGTAAACTCCCGGTATTTTTTCGTCCTTTGTTAAGTGCTTGACGAGAAGTAGGTTTGTTTTCTGGTAGTTTTCTGCGTCGACTGTTGCCAGTGCTATGTATTCTTTTAGGTCTTTCACCTCTTTATCAAATTCATCCTCCATTTTTCCCATGTCACTCAAAAGTGGGGTTTTTACTATTTAAGGTTTTTGGTAAAATTTTTATACTAGTGGTTTTTCTTCTTATTCTTAGAGGTGGTTTCGGTGGAAAGAGTTAAAATAGGCATTCCTGGTATGGATGATATACTTAAGACTGGTGTTCTTTCTGATACTTCAATCCTGGTGACTGGCGGGCCAGGCAGCGGTAAGAGCATTTTCGCTTTGCAGTTCATCTATGCTGGCGCTAAGAATAACATTCCTGGTTTGTACATAACCTCTGAGCAGAGCGCTCCTTCTTTTAGGGTTACTGCCAGCAGTTTGGGTTTTGATTTGGAGGATTTTGAAAAGAGGGGGTTGATCACTATCATAGAGCAGGCAGTTACCAGCGGTAAGATGCTTTCCTTGGAGGCTCCTCTTAACATTATCAGGAAGAAGAAGATCAGACGTGTTGTTCTCGATTCGTTGACCTTGTTCGAGTTTGTTTACCAGCGTGGCATGGAGTTCAAGAAGGGTATAATAAGTTTTTTGAAGCAGATGAAAGAGGCTGGTGTTACCACCCTTGTTACTGCCGAGAGGGATGTTATCGACATGGACACTTTCCTGTACAGGGCTGAGGATTACCTATTTGACGGTATGATTATTCTTACCAAGATTAGGAAGGGTTCTTCTTTTGAGCGTGTTGTTCACGTTGCGAAGATGCGCGGTCAGGATCACTCTATTGATATTTATCCCTTTGTGATTGCTAAGGGTGGTATTAAGGTTATGACGAAGGAACTTCCTTTTTCGTTGATTGAGCAGGATGTGTTGAAGGGTAAAAAATGACTCCCCCAATAAAGAGAATACATACAGGGATTATGGGACTTGACACCCTTTCTCAGGGTGGTTTTAAAGAGGGCAGCATAAACCTCGTTGCTGGCGGTCCGGGTTCTGGTAAGACTATATTTGGTATCCAGTTCCTCATTGAGGGTTTGCGTAATGGCGAGCCCGGTATTTACGTTACCTTTGAGGAGCGTAAGGATAAGCTTTATGAGGACATGCTGGGCTTTGGCTGGGATTTGGAGAAGTATGAGAAGGAGGGTAAGTTTGCTTTTCTCGAGTACACGCCTGAGCAAGTTAAGAATGTTCTCATTGAGGGTGGCGGCACTATAGATACTCTTGTCTCTGACATGAAGGCTACGCGTATGGTTATAGATTCCATCTCTTCGTTTGCTCTTCTTTACAAGGATGAGCTTAGTCAGAAGGAGTCTGCTTTGGCTCTTTTTGAGTTGATTAACAAGTGGGATTGTACTGCTGTTCTTACCTCTCAGGAGGAGGAGGTTGACAGTTCTACTATTAATGCTGCTTTGGAGTTTGAGGTTGACAGCATCATTCTTCTCTATCATTCCAAGAAGAAGGGTTTGAGGATTAGGGCTCTTGAGATTCTGAAGATGAGGGGTACTAAGCACCCCGAGAAGACTTTTAGTTTAGAAATCACCCCGAAGGGTATTAAGGTTCTTGATAAGGTTTGTGATATTTAAAAAAATAAAAAGAAATAAAGGTTTTATTCTATCCTTGTAACTAGTGAGCCTGTAGCAGTGTGGCTCAGCGTACTTCCACTTACAGTGTAGTTCATGCTTATGTCTGCCTTCACCCTGCCGCTGCTCGGGAATGTTGTGCAACCAATAGTGAATGTATCTGTGCCACCGTCGGTTATGGTTCCTGAATCGGGTGTACAACCATCAACAACACCTGTTTGCGTTGCGAATGTTATACTGTTCACTGTTACGTCGCTTCCCATACCATTCCTTATTATCAGTGTTGCTCCGGCACTTGTTGCTTTGTGTTCATCGCAACCAAGTCCTGGGATTAACGTACAGCTGCTCGGTAAGAACCTACTTGGGTTTAACACTCCAAAATAAGCCAGTGCTCCTATTGCAACTAGAACTACGAGGATAGCCCAACCATAGGTCATTAAAAATTCCATGGCTGCTTGTGCTCTCTTCACTTTATATCGCCTCCTTTTTTTTATGTATGATTATCGATAATGATTAATAATTGTTTCATTTATAAATTTAACTGTAAATATTTAGTCACTTCGGAGTTGTTATAATTAGGATATGCTTTCTACTTGGTATTTTGTCTCGTGTCCTGTGTCTATTCTGAACCAGCTCTGCATTCCTGACACCGTTCTTCCTGAGGTTTCTGACCAGTATTCGTGGTCGACAACGCTGTACTGGTATACTGGTATGCCTTGTGAGTTCAGCTTTTCAAGGTTGATCATGCTTTCTATTCCGTTTGGAGAATCAGTGAGCTTTCCCTCGAACCTCATTAAGAAGTCCGGTGCGTCAGAGTTTTCTGTGTAGTACATCTTGGTTACGTGGTCTTTGAGGTTGTTCACGTTCCACACTCCAGGGGTCACCTCATATGTGTAATTTCCTTCATAGATTGTTCTGTTCACTATGTTTGTATATCTTCCGTAGGTCTGTACTATGTATAGCGGGTCTTCGAATCCTTCTATGCTTATGGTTGATATTATGTTTGATCTCCTGTACCAGGATGCCATTCCTTTTACGTCTTGTGCCACCACGGTTACGTTCAAATCTAGTTTTATGTGCCAGGGGTCTGTTTGGTAGACTGCCAGTTCAGGTTCGTTCATCTGCAGTTCTATGTTTAGGTTATTCCCCTTCTCCCTTACGTTTGTTACCCAGTCGTAGAATGTTGAGCCGCTTATCAGCGCAT
The DNA here is from genome assembly GCA_043810595.1 of archaeon. GTDB lineage: Archaea > Nanobdellota > Nanobdellia > SCGC-AAA011-G17 > VGLX01 > JAWABC01. Next base: position 30,234 of record JBDRNX010000009.1, on the reverse strand, counting down.
CTTCCTCTCCGTTTACTGTCCCGTTGAATATTGCTTCTTGGAACGCTTCTTGTGTGCTGTTGAGGTATGTTCCGTTTGATTTCAGCAGGTATTGGTTGAATGCCAGCATGCTTCTGAATCCCGATATGTACAGCGCCCTTTCAACGTCTTCTTCTACCGCATCGACGAAGTTGTTCATGGTGTCTATTCTTGTTCTTGTCAGGTCTATCTTGTCTGTTAGTTTGCTTTCTGTTTTTATTTTTACGAAGAATATAAGCACGAGTATGAATACTATTGCCAGCAGGGTGTAGAATACTCCTTTTTTTCCTATTGCCATGTTCTCACCTCTGCTATCGTCGGTCCCCATAGGTATGGCACTCCAGGCAGTGCTATTATTTCTAACTGCAAATCGCCTTTGTCGATGTTCACGTCCAGCAGGCTGTCCTGGTCGAAGTCAAGCTGTTTGAATAGTTGTTCTACTGCGCTGTTTATGGAGTCTTGTTGCGCGCTTCCCGGCGTGTATACTGTTCCGTTGTGGTAATAGACGCAGGTGTTGTTTCCTGTGTAGTTGCTCGGTATTTGCATCGTTGCGTTGCTTCCGTCTTCAAACTCGACGTACCATGTGCATCCTTCTGCTTTTCCGTAGATGTCTGAGTAGTTTATTGAGAGGTCCACTCCCACTTTGAATAGAACTTTGCTGTCTGGTGATCCTCCTGTGTAGTTCTGCGGTGTTATCCCTGTGCTTACTCTTACTGTGTTGTTTCCTGTGTTTACGTTCTCTACCGGTACTTGTATGAAGTACGGGTCGCCGAGTATCGTGTATTCGTTTCCGTAGTCCCACAGCCTGTAAACTTCTGTTGCGTTGTTTATGCTTAGGTAGTCTGTCCACTTGTCTGATGAGTATGATGTTACCTTCACGTCGAGTACGTTCACATTTGTTGGTACTTCGAATATGCCCTCGCTTATGTTGTTCCCGAATGGTAGGCTTTCCAGCGGTACTGGTATGTTGCCGTACTTTAGCGTTGATGTTGGCGTGTACGTTACCTCTATGTATGAGTCTGGGTAGAGTGTGCTTTCTGTTACGTTCCCAGTAACGTTCAGCCCTTGCTGTGCGAAGCTTATTATTACCATGTCTTGTGCTATTCTCTTGTATATTTCCACCAGCTCTTCTGCGTCGTTGCTCGTGTAGAAATGGTCACAGTTGTCGCAGCATGCTGATTGGTTGAGTGTGCTTATAGCTTGTGATCCCACATTGCCGAAGGCTACCGCGTATATGCTTATGTTGTAGAGGTTGTGCGCTTCGCATGCTTTCCTTATCGTTTCTTGTGATGGCGTTTCCCATCCTGATACTGTTGAGCAGCCCCATCCTCCGTAGTTGTGGCAGTCTCCTATCCTTGTGTTTGCTTCTCCGTCGCTCATTATGAGCATGGATTTGGATCTTTCATATTCTATCGACTCGTTTGTTGATATTGTGCTTAGGTTGATATTCCTTAGGATCCAGGTTTTTTGGTTTCCTGTCCTGTTGCAGCCGTATTGGCTGCCGCCTGTGAACATTAGCGTGTTTTCTCCGTTTCTGAGCCATATGGTCGGTACGTCTATCGTGACGTTCTGCCATTCGTTTACGCCTGACCACATCTGGTGGTCGACTCTTCCGAGGTAGTTGTCATTTATGTATATGCAGTTGTACACCGAGGGTTCTACGTCCATTGCCTCAAATTCCAGTCTCGCTTCTCTAACATTGTTGTCTATTGTTAGGTTGAATTTCGGTATTGTTTCGTTGTAAAACCTTACTGCTATGTTGTCAAATCTGAAGTATCCCCACTCAAAGTTTTGGTTTGTTGATATCTTCCCTCCGAAGTCCAGGTAGTACCATCCCGGTCCTTCTATCCATGATGTTATGTCTTGTATGAATGTTCTGTTCATCTCCATGTCCGGGTTGTCTACCACGTCTATCTCGTATTCAGCGTCAGCACCTGAATCCCCTGTGTCGAGTTGGCTTCCAAGCCAGTGGTATCCCGAGGTTGGGCTGTACCACCTTCCTTTTATCCATGCTTGGTCGGAGCTTTCGAATGGGTTGGATGGGTTTCCGTACCATTCGTAATCTAGTGAGACTTCTGCTTTTTTTCCTGCTGTGATGTTTTGGTATGCGTCATTAGGTACATAGATCTGTATTCCGTAAGCTCCTGATCTCTGCGCTCTCTGTGCTGCATACATTTCAAGTTTGCCATTCACAACGCCGTTGAATGTCATGCTGCTCGTGTACGTATAAGTTCCTGACGCCCAGTCCCATCCGTCGTCTCCTGCTCCGGGTCCGAATGTGTTTCCCGTGCTTTGCATTCCGTTCGAGAAGTCTACCGGGTTTGGTTTGTCCTGGTTTACTTCTGAGATGTTTATTACGTTGTCGTCATTTACATACCTTGTGTAGAATGCTGTTTGTACGTAACCTTCTATGGGTGATGATTGTGATATCACTGAGTTGTTTGCATGCCAAACTTCTATCGTTACGTCTTTGAAGTCCCAGTCGTCTTGGCTTCCTGCTGTTTCTTCACACCCGTTAACGTTTCCTCCTGTTATCTTCACACTGTTTGTTCCATTGTTTATTATGTCTTGTTTCAGGTCGTAAAGGCATGTGTGCCAGCCGTATACCCCTACTTCGTTCGAATCACATATCTGCCCTATGTAGTTGTTGTTGAAGTATATGCAGTCCCTGTAGCCGTAGCTCACGTCTACGTTTCTTGCAAATATGGTTAGTCTCACCTTTACTAATTTTTCTTGGTCTATTTCTAGGTCGAAGTTCTCTGTTACCGCTACTGGTCCGTCATCTCCTACGTGGTATAACGTTGGGTTTACTGTTTCATACCTGTTCAGGTCGTGAAGCTGGTCTTTTTCCATCAGCAGTGTTGTTGCGTGGTCTACTCCGCAGGATATGCATGTCCATCCGCAGTCCTGCCACTGGTTGTTGTAGTTGTAGTCTTCTATCCTACTTTGTACCGATATGTTGTCTTCGTTGAAGTACTTCATGTCGCATACCGGGCCTGCCCTCTCTCCGTAACCTATCAGTCCGACTGTGTTGCCTTTCGTTGTCAGGATGGTGTTTACGAAGCTTTTGTCCGCATCTAATGCTACGTCTTTTCTTCTGTTCTGGCATCCTGACGACCACCAGTTGCAGTCTGGCCTTGTGCAATTCGCTGTGTTAACGTCGCAATCTGTCATGCTACCTGTTCTGTCTGTTATTAACACCACGTCCGCCCTTCCTCCTTCTCCCGGCAGCAGCGTAAGGTTTCTTGTCCCGATTCTGAGAGGTACTGTTTTCTGGCTTAGTGCTGGGTAGTTGAGGTTTGTGAAGTTTTCTAGTACCACGGTTGTTTCTCCGAGGTAGCCGTCGCTTTCGTATACTGTTGTGTTGCCTATGTTTACGTATGTGGTGTAGTTGTTTATGTAGTGGAGGTATAGTGTTATGTTTGATATGTTGCCTGGTGCGTAGAAGGATGTGTACAGGTTTATTATTCCCTGTATTCCGGGCAGCCATTCCCTCTGTGTCATCTCTTGCTGTGTGAATGTCAGGTTTAGTTCCGAGGTTTGGTATGCTACTTTTATGTATCCTCCTCCTATGAAGTTTGATGTGTTGTCTGTGAAGTTTATCTTGATGAGGTTCTCTCCGTTTACAAATGATGTGAAGCAGGATGAGTTTAGGTACCAGCTGCTTGCTCTCATGCTCTCATTTACCGTGAGGTTGAACAGGTCGCAGTATTTGTCGTTTATGAAAAGTTCGAAGTTGTTCCCTGCGTCCATTTCCATGTAGACGTATTTTATTTCTGTTATTTCCGGCAGTTCCATTTTCTGCGTTATTATTCCATCCCCTACATAGCCTCCGAAGAAAGTGTATGCCGCGCTTGACTGTGCGTTCAGTCCTGTTAGGAAAACCCTCGACGCATAACCCGTTATGTCCTCCCCTTCCATTATTCCGGATATCATTCTTCTGTAGCTCGCTAGGTTTTTTGCCTCGCTCTGGTTGAGGTCTGATAGCAGGTCTCCGCCTATGGCCACGCCTACGTTGTAGGTTGATGGGATCAGGTCGTAAGTCAGGTTGTTTGCCAGTAGTTTTGCCACGTCTCCATTTCCTGCGGCCCAGTACTCTCCTAGCAGTTCTATTATCGTTGCGTTTTCGTTTCTTACGCTTCCGTTGTTGATGAGTTCTGTTAGGTAGTCATTGTCTATTTCTTTTACTTTTACCGTTGAGAATATTTTTACTATGTCCTCTGAGTAGGTGTTAAGGTGTTCTTTTTCTGGTCTTGCTACGTACAGGGTTGGCATGATTATCAGCATGGCTATTATGAGGCTTACTGCTATTAATGCATCAAAGGAGAAGTAGTAGCCTTTTTTTAGTCCCATACGTAGAGCACCATCCTGTACATGTTTCTTTCATAAAACACGAATCTCGATAAGGATACTATTTTCTTCGGGTCTTCCACCTCTTCCACGTTTGTCATGTTTATTCCAGGTTTTCCGTAACTGCTTATGTTTGCTATCTGGTCGTTCTTGTCTATGAAGTAGAAGTAGTAGTCGTATTTTGTGTTGAAGAGTTTTCTTGTGTCATCATAGTTTAAGACTGTCAGGTTTCCCAGTTTTGTTTCGTTCAACCTGTACCCTTCCTCGACTATTCCTATCTGTTCTACGGTTGTTTCGTTCCAGTCTGCCGGATAGCCTGGTGACATGAGGTATTCAGATAAGGCTTGAGCGTCTCTTCTCACGTTTTGTATCTCCCCCACGTCCATGGCTACGGTGTTTGAGTAGTACTGGTAGAATATGGAGAGTGCTATGAAGAACATTACCGTCCCTATAAGGAAGTCTATCGTCCAGGTTTGTGCTTTTTTAGTGGGTGAGATAGATGACTCCTCCTGTTTTGTTTATTACGTTGGTTCCTTTCTGTAGGTCCCCCTGGAATTCCGGCACTATCACACCTGCTTCGTAGTTTGCTGTTTTGAAGTATACCCTGTTGTTTTCAGTAGTTATGATGTAGTCTTTTCCGTATATGGTTTGTGGCAACTTGAAATCTCTCGTGTACCCGTCTTTCACGACTGCTGCTGAGTTTAGTTCGCTCTGCACCATCAGCGATATGTCCACTACGGATTCGCTTTCTTTCCTGTCTCTCAGCTCTCCGGTGTGGTAGAATATTATTATGAGCATGGCAAGAAAGGTGAAGAAGGCTATGCCTACTAGTACAACGAATTCCATTGCCACCTGACCTTTTTTTATTCTGAGATTTGTACGTAACATCCGGTGAAGTCTCCACACTTTGCTTCCACGCTTATTCTCTTCAGCCCTGGGGTTGGTGATATGCTTCCTGTTAGGTTGACGTTTGATGTGTAGCTTATGTCTGTTGTTCCTCCTGCCACCTTTACCTTGAACGTTATTTCGTTGGTGTTTATATCCACAGACTCTATGTTGTTTGGCATGTTTCCTGTTATCGTTGTTTTTGAGGGTTCTCCCAGGTAATATACCGATTCTGCTGACTCTACTATTTTTCTTGCTAGATGGTCAACCTGGTTTGTTTCCACTTGGGTCGCTACTTGTCTCTGGTAGAATTGTGATATTATGAGCATAGTGAGTGCTATGAACGTTATGAACCCGATTATTGCCATGAATTCCATAGAAACTTGCCCTCTTTTTTTCATTGGTTACAACTATCTTTCCTAATTATATAAAGCTACTTGAACTATTTTTAAGTGGGTTTGGTTTTTTGTCATTATGTGAGGAATACAATAATTAATATATGCTGAGTATTTTAATTTTTCTGATGAAAAAGGGGTTGGTTTTTGTTTTCATATTTGTGTTGTCTTTGGAGGTTTTGGCTGATTGTACCATGCCTCATTCTTTTCTTCCTCCTGAGATATCTTCAGGTTCCACTATCATGATGGACAGTTTCGAATGGATCGTTACTGAAAGCAGGAGCGGTAACATCTTGCATCGTGACATAGTTAGGAAGTATTTTGAGCATCGCGACGCAGGAGCTTACTTGACTGAGGATCAGGCCAGGAGGATTGCGACTAATTTTTTTGAACGCAATAGTCGTGTTTTGGGCACGCCTTCTTCCATCATAGTTACTGCTGCGGGTCATACTTTGCCTGCCGTTGTTACTTTTGTGGGTAGTGAGCGCCAGTATTGCAATGGCGTTCCTGTTATAGGCACAGTTTCCGGTAGTCTTCAGATAGGTGAGGGTGAGGAGATTCAGGTTTCTTCTCTCAGCATTAACTGGTATGTTGAATCCGCTACCAGTGTGGTTCCTCAGGTTCCGCTGAGTCAGGTGATTGCTGAAAATCCCGGTTCTAATCCTAATCTTGCGCTGCTTCCCGATGATGACGGCGATATGCGTCTTGTTTGGGAGCTTAACGATTCTGAGGGTACTCTGATAGATGCTAACACTGGCGAGGAGGTTAAGCCTCCCTCTCCTTATGACAGGTATTACAATTTGTTGTTTTTCCTTCTTCCTGCTTTGGCTGTTGTGGTTGTTGGTTATTTAATCCTTAGCAGGAGCGGAAAGAAGCCTGAGAAGAAAAAAAAGATTAATAAAGGGATAGTACATAAGTAGTAATAAAATGTTTGGTAAAAAAAAGAAGGTGTTAGTTGACTCTAGGATTAAAAAGGGTAAAGCCGTTGATTTTAAAAAACATGTTAAGGTTCCAAAGCCCTCTTCTGGGATTAAGCATAAGTTGGTTGCCCTTTCAAAATACCTTACTTTTTTTGCTCTTCTTCTGTTTTTTGTTTTTGTTGTTTACCTCTTGGTGAGGGGGGATGGTTTTATTTCCTCTACTTGGGTTTACAGCGTTTTCGGTGTGGTTGCCGGTCTCTTAGTCATCATTAACATATACCTTGTTAGGAAGCATTCTGATAGGATCAAAGGGTTTTTTTCTAAGTTTAAGAAGCCGAAGGAGAAGAAGGTAGTTGGTGCTGTTGTTGACGAGTCGAAGAAGGTTGGGAAGCCTGTTTCTAAGTTCAAGCCTAAGCTTATGCTTTTTGTCGTGCTCTTCATTTTTGCAGTGGTGGCTGTTCTCGTGCTTAACTCCAGGGGTATTGTCTCTTTTTCAGATCCTTATTTCTTGCTGAGCCTGGGTGCGTTGTTTTTTATTTCAATAATTATTGTCGCCCTGAGGTTTTACAGGTATTACAGGGCCAAGACTGAGATTCAGGAGAAGGTTTCGAGGGAGACTATAAGCGTTATTAAGAAGAGTATAGTTGCTAAGTCCAGTAAGTATAAGACCGACCTTGATAGGTTGTACGAGCTTGTTAACGAGAAGGGTAAGCTTACTCTTTCTGATGTCGCTAAGGGTTTTAACATCTCTATAGAGATGGCTGAGGAGTGGGCGAAGATTCTCGAAAGCCATAACATGATCACTTTGAATTACCCGCCTTTCGGGGAGGTGGAACTTTGCAAGAAGTAGTTGAAACTTATGAAGTTCAGTCAGAGCTTATTCAGACTAAGATCAACATAGTTAGGACTCCTGGCGGTACTCTGAGGTATGAGCTCGTTATTCCCGAGTTGCTGCCTGCTACAAAGATTTTGCTCGATGACATTCGTGACAAGCTGATTACCGAGACTACAATAACCACTTCTGAGATTCTTGATCCAAAGGTTATAGATTCCTTGAAGCAGAAGTTCAGCAGCAAGGCTGAGTCCCTCATTAAGACTGTTATTCCGAGGGTTGATGAGGAGGTTAAGTCTTACCTTATCAGTACACTGCTTCACGAGATGCTTGGCTTGGGTTATGTTGAGTTTTTGCTTAACGACGCTAATCTTGAGGAGATTGTTATAATTTCTTCTAAGGAGCCTGTTCGCGTTTATCATAAAAAGTATAGTTGGCTTGAAACTAACATCACTATTAGGACAGAGGACCAGATTCAGAATTATTCCAGCATCATTGCTCGTCGTGTTGGCAGGCAGGTAACGACACTTAATCCTTTGCTTGACGCACATCTGATTTCTGGTGACAGGGCTAACGCCGTTCTCTACCCTATTTCTACCAAGGGTAACACTATTACAATTAGGAAGTTCGCTCGTGATCCCTGGACTGTTACTGATTTTATTAAGGAGAAGACTTGTCCCTCTAATGTTTTTTCTCTTATCTGGCTTGCTATCCAGTATGAGATGAACATCCTTATCAGCGGCGGTACAGCTTCTGGTAAGACTTCTATGCTTAACGTGCTCATGCCTTTCATCCCTCCGAATCAGCGTATACTCAGTATTGAGGATACGCGTGAGATTCAGCTTGCTGAGCACTTGTATTGGTGTCCTCTGATCACCAGGCAGCCAAACCCTGAGGGCAAAGGGGAGGTTACCATGCTTGACCTTCTTGTTAACGCTTTGAGGATGAGGCCTGACAGGATCATACTTGGTGAGATGAGGAAGAAGGATCAGGCTGAGGTTTTGTTTGAGGCCATGCATACTGGTCACTCTGTTTATGCAACTGTTCACGCAGACAGCATTAACGAGACTATTAAGCGGCTTACCAACCCTCCTATCGAGGTTCCCTCGAATCTCTTGAGTGCTGTTAACTTGAACATCGTTATGTTTAGGGATAGGCGTCGCGGTATCAGGCGTACCTTCCAGATAGGGGAATACCTTCCCGTCGAGGAGGGAGGTAAGACTTCTGTTAAGCCTAACATACTTTTCCGTTGGAAGCCTGAGAAGGATGAGGTTATTCCTCACGCTGATCCCATAAGGGTTTTTGAGGATCTCAGCAGGCATACCGGTATGACGATGAAGGAGATCAATCAGGATATTGCTGCCAAGAAGGGCGTGCTTGAGTGGATGATGAAGCATAATTACAGGAGTATTGTTGAAGTGGGTAAGATCATGAACGCTTACTATCGTAATAAAGATGTTTTGATGAAGATTGTTGAGAAAGACGGTAAAGCTGATGATCTTTTTATAGTAGACAATGTTAAAACTGCCTTATAACCTTTTACCGGAGAAAGTTATCTTGAGGTTCTCAAGACTGTTCATAGGTTTTGCTTACTCTCTTAAGCCTTTTTTTCCTTTTCTGGGTTTGAATTTGCGTCAGGCTGGCATCAGGTTTGATGTTAGGGAGTACCTTGCTATGTGTGTGGCGTCTTCTTTTGTTTTTTTCATATTCGGTTCTACTTTTATTTCCCTCCTTGTTTTTTTCGCAAGTTTTGAGACGCCGATTGTTGTGGGTTTAACTGTAGGTTTTATTTTTTCTGCTTTTGTTTTCGTTCAGCAGATTTCGTACCCGGGGATTCTGTCAAGGAAGAAGGTCAGGAGTTTGGAGCAGAATCTTTTGCCTGCTTTGCAGAACATGTTAATCCAGCTTAATTCTGGCGTTCCCACTTTTAACATCCTTGTTAACATAGCCTCTGGTGATTACGGTGAGGTTTCGAAGGAGTTTGCCAGGGCTGTTAAGGAGATTAACGCTGGCAGGCCTCAGGTTGAGGTTCTCGAGGAGTTGGCTTCTGACAACCCTTCTACTTTGTTTAGGCGAACTATCTGGCAGGTTGTTAACGGTATGAAGGCTGGTAGTGATATGGCCAGGGTTATTAACGACATAATTAACAGGTTGTCTGAGCAGCAGCTTATTCAGATTCAGAATTACGGCGGTCAGCTCAGCCCTCTTGCTATGTTTTACATGCTTGTTGCAGTAATAGTTCCCTCTCTCAGCGTTACGTTTATAATAATCCTTTCTTCCTTCATTTCCCTCGGTGAGGCTGTAACTAAGCTTATGTTTTGGGGTCTTTTCATATTTGTTGTTTTCCTGCAGGTGATGTTTATGGGTATAATAAAATCTAGGAGGCCGAATCTTTTGACTTAAGATGTCTCTTTACAGAATCATTTCAATGTTGTATCCTAAGAGGATTATGTCTAACTACAAGGAGCTTCTTGATTATGCTAATCTCGGCATAAACCCTTACAGGTTTACTGGGTTTGTTCTTTCATTCGGCTTTGTTTTTGCTTGGATGGCTGCTTTCGGTCTCGGTGCTATGTTTAGATTTAATCTATGGTTTACTTTTGCTGTGGCTTTCATCGCTTTTGAGGTTACTGTTTATGTGTGGCTCCTCCTCAGCGTCGATGCTAAGGCTAGGGTTATCGAGCGTGCCTTGCCTGATGCATTGCAGCTCATGTCTAGTAACTTGAGGGCTGGTCTCACTCCTGAGAAGGCCTTGCTTTTGGCAGCTCGCCCCGAGTTCGGTCCACTTACTGATGAGATTACGAGGGTTGGTAAGGATGTTATGATTGGTAAGGACGTTTCTGTTGCTATGATGGATATGACTAAGCGTGTAAAGTCTGATAAACTTAGGAAGACTATTGAGCTTATCGTTTCCGGTTTGAGGGCTGGAGGTGAGTTGGCTGCCTTGATTGAGCAGACTGCCAGGAATCTTCGTGACCAGGAGTTTGTTGATCAGAAGATTAGGTCTAACATTCGTATGTATGTCATTTTCATTTTTTCTGCCGTTAGTTTTGGCGCACCGCTTCTTTATGGTCTGAGTTCTTTCCTTGTTGATGTTATGCAGGATATTATTTCCAAGGTGGAGATTCCGGAAGAGAGTGTGGGTACTATGAGTATGCCCCTCACGATATCCCAGGTTTCTATCAGTTCAGAGTTTATTATGACTTATGTTATTACTTCTCTCATAATGACTGCTGTGATGGGTTCTCTCATTCTGGGTTTGATTTCTAAGGGGGAGGAGAAGCAGGGCTTTAAGTTGGTTCCCATAATGATTGCTGTAAGTCTGCTGATTTTCTTCGCTGTTCGTTTCTTGGTTTCCGCCCTTCTTGGTGGTTTGTTGATGAATTTGTGATTTTGACAAAATTTATATAGACCCTGCCATTTACAAGGGATATGGCGGATTCGAAAAAGGAAGGTGCTGTTAGGGTTGTGGACTCTGGTAATGTTCATAACGTTTCTGTTAAGGACGGTAGGTTTCAGATTAAGCGCAGTAAGGATGCTTCTGCAGAGTCGTTGAAAGCTTACAGCGACAGGGTTAAGACTGGTATTGATGGCTTGGACAGGGTTATGGGTGGCGGTTTTGAGAAGAATTCTGTCAACATAGTGTGTGGCGGTCCTGGTACTGGTAAGAGTATTTTTGTTTTGCAATTCCTCATTAACGGTGTTGAAAAGTTTAACGAGCCTGGCATTTACATAACTTTTGAGGAAGGAAGGGAAAAGACAATGCGGCACATGGCTACTCTTGGTTGGGATTTGAAGAAGTTGGAGGAGGAAAACAAGCTTGCTATTATCGAGTATACCCCCAATCAGGTTAGGAAGCTTCTTTCTGAGGGTGGAGGTGAGGTTGATATTGCTATGGAGAATATTAAGGCTAAGCGTATAGTGATAGATTCTCTTTCAGCTTTTGCTCTTCTTTTCAAGGATGAACTCGCTAGGATGGAGGCCTTCCTTGACCTGTTTAAGCTTATTCAGCGTTGGGATTGTACTGCTTTGCTCGTAACCGAGGACGAGCAGGATATCGAGAAGCATCACCCTACCGGTGTCGAGTTTGAGGTTGACGGTGTAATACTGCTCTATAACTTGAGGAAGGGTGATATCAGGGAGAGGGCTCTTGAGATTTTGAAGTTGCGTGGCACAGAGCACTCTAACAAGATTTTCCCTATGAAAATAACGAATAGAGGTGTTGTTGTTTTCCCTGATGAGACAGTCTTTTAGGTCGAACCAGCTTTGCCCGAATAGTCTCCGATAAGTAAGACTTATCAGGCAGATTTAACACTTTTCAGGCAAAGCTGGGTCGAACCGAAACATTTATAAATAATCATTTGTCAGTATTTAATAACTGATTCTCATGGGATTGAAAAAAATTCAAAAGGGGAAGGAAAATGAATAAGAACTTATTGAAAACTGGAACTACAACAGTTGGTATAGTTTGTAAGGACGGCATAGTTATGGCTGCTGACAGGCGTGCTAGCGCAGGTTATATGATTGCTGACAAGAAGAGCAGGAAAATCATCTTTGTTAACGAGGACATTGCGATTACTACCGCTGGCCTAGTTTCTGATATCCAGCTCTTGACTAAGGTCATCAAAGCTCAGCTTAAGCTTATTGAGATCAGGCGTGCTAAGAAGAGCAGCGTAAAGCAGGCTGCTAACTTGCTTGCTGGTATGGTTTACAATAACATAAGGCGTATGTCCATGATTCCGGGTATTGTTGGTTTCATTTTGGGTGGTAAGGACCTTTCCGGTTTCCATCTCTACAACCTAGGTATTGACGGTGCCATTACAGATGTTGACGATTACGCTGCTGACGGTTCTGGTATGCAGTTTGCCTTGGGTGTGTTGGAATCCAACTACAGGAAGGATATGAATCTTAACGATGCTATCAAGCTCGCTGTTAATGCAATAAACACTGCTATACAGCGTGACATAGCTACGGGTAACGGTATCGATGTGGTCACCATTACCAAGGACGGTGCTAAGCTTGTCTTGGAGAAAGAAGTGAACACAAGAATTACTATGTAATTCTTTTTATTTAATCTTAAATTTTTGAAAGGAGAAATCTAAAATGCCAGATATTTTGAATGAAGTGCTTAAGATGCTTCCAGATCCTGAAAAGATTTCGGACTCTTGTTTTGAAGGCGCGAACATAGTTTTGTATACTAAGGATAGGAATTTCTTTTTGAATAATAACGGTATTATTGTTAGGATAGTCGATGCCATAAAGAAGCGTGTCGAGTTGAGGCCTGATCCTGCTATTACGATGGATCAGGAGGATGCTAAGGGGATTATTGAAAAATTGATTCCCCCTGACGCTGGTCTGTCTAGCATCATTTTTGACCCTCAAAGGTCTCGCGTGATTATAGAGGCTGATAAGCCCGGTCTCGCTATCGGTAAGCAGGGCGAAATCCTTAAGGAGATTAAGCAGAAAACTTTCTGGGTTCCTCTTATCATGAGGACGCCTGCTCTTCGTTCCAAGCTTATCGAGAACATAAGGTATGTTTTGTATGAGAATAACGATTTCAGGAGGAAGTTCTTGAACAAAGTTGGAAAAAGAATTTATGGTGGATGGACTAAGGAACGTCGTAATGAATGGATTCGTGTGACTTTCCTGGGGGGTGGCCGTGAGGTAGGTAGAAGTTGTCTGTTGTTGCAGACTCCTGAATCGAGGGTTTTGCTTGACTGCGGTATTAACGTTGCAGCTCCTAACGACTCTTCTGCTTTTCCCATGTTTGATGCTCCTGAGTTTAAGCTTGAGGACTTGGATGCTGTTGTGATCACTCACGCTCACCTTGATCACTGCGGTATTGTTCCTTACTTGTATAAGATGGGTTATGACGGTCCTGTTTACTGTACCGCACCCACTCGTGATATCTCTGCTCTTTTGCAGTTGGACCTTATAGGTATCGCTCAGAAGGAGGGCGGGAAGCCTCTTTACACGAGCACTGATGTTAAGGAGATGGTTAAGCATACTATCTGTTTAGGTTATGATGAGGTTACTGACATTACGCCAGATGTCCGTCTTACTTTTGTTAATTCAGGGCACGCTTTGGGTGCTGCGATGGCTCATTTGCATATAGGTAATGGTTTGCATAATCTTTTGTACACGGCTGATATGAATTATGAGACCTCTAACCTGTTGGCTGCTGCCGTTACTAAGTATCCCAGGCTTGAGACTCTTATCCTGGAGTCTACTTATGGCGGCAAGGATGATAACCTAGCTTCAAGGAAGGAGTGTGAGAAGTATTTGCTCGATGTCGTTAAGGACACCATTGGTAAGGGTGGTAAGGTTTTGATGCCTGTGCTTGGTGTTGGTCGTTCGCAGGAGGTTATGATAATTCTTGAGAAATATATGCGCGAAGGCTTGCTTGATAAGATTCCTATTTACGTGCAGGGTATGGTTTGGGATGTTACTGCAATCCACACTACTTATCCTGATTTCTTCAATAATAAGGTTCGTCGTACTATATTCCACAAGGACCACAACCCTTTCCTTTCAGACATTTTCAAGCGGGTTGCTGGTTACAACGAGATGTTGCAGGTTATCGAGGAGAAAGGTTCTTGCATAATCGTTGCCACTTCGGGTATGATGCAGGGCGGACCTTCTGTTGAGTATTTCAGGCGTCTTGCTGATAATCCTAATAACTCTCTTATCTTGACTTGTTATCAGGGTGAGTGTTCTCTTGGTAGGAGGATTCAGAGCGGTGAGAAGGTTATTAGTTTCCCTAAGGGTGAGAAGAGTGAGGAAGTTAGCGTTAGGATGTCAGTCCACACGATTTCTGGTTTCTCAGGACACTCTTCCAGGAAGCAGTTGATGCAGTTTGTTTACAACCTTGATCCTAAACCTAAGAGGATTATTATTAATCACGGTGAAAGTTCTAAGTGTCTTGACTTGGCCAGTTCTCTGCATAAGATTCACAAGGTGGAGACTTCTGCTCCCAAGAATTTGGAGTCTGTCAGGCTTAAGTAATTTATTTAAAGAAGATTATTCTATGTATGGTTTATGAGTCCTAAAGAGTTAGATGAGTGGTATTCGATAAAAGAATACGATCCGGAGAGTAGGGAGTTAGATAGAATTCTGAAACTTGGAAGGGTTAGAGGAAAAAAAGTATTACTTGTAGGTGCTTATGGTGTAATGTCAATTTCTTTCAAGCTTCAGAAGTATGCAAAATCAATTGTCGCTGTTCATAGTGATAAGGAAATAATAAGTTATTGTAAAGGGAAAAGTAAGGAAATAGATTTTCAAGTTGGAAACATTGCTAGGTTAAAATTCCCAGAAAAATCTTTTGATGTTGTTGTTTCCCCGTGGGGGGGTTTACATTACAGGAGGGATAAATCAGAAATTGTTAAGGGGTTGAAAAGAGTTTTGAATGACGATGGGATTTTATTAGTTGAGGAGGCTGATGAAACCAGTGAATTTGTGAAGATTTTGAATTTAATTGCGCCTCCAAGAAAGTTAAAAATTAAAGAAAAACGGGAAGAATTAAGGAAAGTTCTTTGTAAGGAATTTTGTGTGGGGGAAGTTAAACTTTCAACGTATTACGCCTTCAAGAATAAAAACCAGTTCAGAGGGTATTTTAAAAAAGAAATTGAGTTTGATGAGAAGAAGAGATTCACGAGGGAAATGGAAGAGAAGTTGGGGGGGTATATTTCTGGGAAGAGAACGTTGAGGGTTGGGGAAAAGTCTGTCTTTTTTGTTTGTAAGGGAAAGTGAGGCTTTTAAGTAGTTTTTTCTCTTTTTATTGTGTAGTTGCTTTTTTGTCCGCTTCTTATAGTTACCATTTCTCCTTTTTTCAGGGGTCCGTAAACTAGGTGGTAGTGCTGGTGGGGCTCTTCTGGCCCCATACATATGCAGCTTACTGCCCTTATCTTTACTGGAGTTTCTTTTTTGTTTTCAATCAGATAGAATTTCCTGTCTATTTCCGGGAACATCTTCAGCGCGTCCTTAGTTACGAATATGTATCCCTGTTCTACTTCTTCTTTGCTTATTTTTCTTCTGTATTCCATCTACATGGCCTCCAGTCTTTTTATCCTCTCGTCTATGGGTGGGTGTGTGCTGAACAGGCTGTTGAATGTTCCCTTTATGTTTTTTAGGGGATTTGCTATGTACAGGTGTGCTGTTGCTTTGTTTGCCGAACCAACCAAAGGTTCTTTGTCATTTTTTATTTTTTTCAGGGCATCAGCTAGTCCTTTTGGGTATCTTGTTAGTAACGCTCCATCGGCATCTGCCAGGTATTCTCTTTTTCTGCTTATTGCTAGTTGTATTAGTTTTGCTATTAGCGGTGCGAGTATAGCGAGGACAAGCCCGACTAGTACGAATATTACCGTTATGTTCCCCCCTCCTCTGTGGTCTCTTCTTCCGCCGCCGAATATGAAGCTTCTCAGCAGGATGTCGCTCAACAATACCGTTATTCCTATAAGTACTGCTGTAAGCATCATGAGCCTTATGTCAAAGTTTTTTATGTGGCTCATCTCATGACCTATCACGCCTTCAAGCTCTTGCCTGTTGAGTTTTTGTATCGCTCCTTTGGTTACTGTTATTGACGCATGTTTCGGGTCTCTCCCTGTTGCGAACGCGTTTATTGCTGTGTTATCTATGACATATATTTTCGGCATGGGTATTCCGGCTGCTATCGATACTCCTTCGACTGTGTTGTAAAGGTAAGGGTAGTCTTTCTTTTCGACTGGCTTTGCCCCACTTATGGCCAATATCATCTTGTCACCTGCGTAGTAGCTTATAAGCATGTAACTTACTGATACTATCACAGCTAGTATGACCCCAAAATAGAGGTTGTTGAAGAAGTATTGGCCGAGGACTAGTCCGAGGGCTACTATCAGAACGATAAATACGAAAAGGAGGAAGTAGCTCTTCCTCTTGTTGCTTGCTATTTCCTCGTATATCATTTCCTAAAATTCTACCTTGACCGGCTCTCTTTCTTTCCCTTCTGTTTTGAAGAACTCTCTGTCTTTGAAGCCTAGCATGTTTGCGAACATGTTGTTCGGGAAGACTTTTATCTTTGCGTTGAACACCATTACGCTGTCGTTGTAGAATTGTCGTGAGTAAGCTATCTTGTTTTCAGTCCCGCTCAGCTCTTCTTGCAGCAGTAGGAAGTTTTCGTTCGCCTTAAGGATGGGGTAGTTTTCAGCCACCGCAAACAAAGTTTTCAAGGCATTTGTTATTACGTCGGATTGTTTTGCCTTTTCTGTTAGCGTTGTTGCGCCCATCATAGCGCTTCTTGCTTTTGTTATGTTTTCCAGCACTGTTTTCTCGTGCTTCATGTAGCCTTTTACGGTGTTTACCAAGTTTGGTATAAGGTCGTATCTTCTTTTCAGCTGCACGTCTATCTGTGACCATGCGTTGTCGATTCTTGTGTTCAGCCTTACTAGGCCGTTGTATATTATTACCAGGTAGAGCAATATTATTCCTATTGCGCCCAGTAGGATCCATAGCCATAGTTGCATCTTATAACCCCCTGTGTTTTATACTGCTTTCTTAACTCTCTTTTGGTATTTAAAAGTTTTGTGAAACGCCGAGAAGCAAATTATCTTAAAGGTATTAAGTTTAAATATGTATGATTCTTGGTATTTGTATTATGAAAAAGGGTGTTGGTAGGGTCTTTCATTGGGCTGCTAGGGTTCTGGCGATACTGGTTATTGTGTTCTTGGCCATGTTTTCCCTGGATGTTTTTGAGGAGGGCTTTAGTCTTTTGGAGTTGGGTGGTTTTTTTATTCATTCAATTCCTTCCATTTTTTTGTTGGGTGCTTTGTTTGTTGCCTGGAAGCGGGAGAAGGTTGGTGGTATCATTTTTTTGGTTCTTTGGTTTTTGTTTATGGTTTTTTTAACCGTACCTCGCAGCCTTTTTGTTGGTAAGTTGACTGTGGAGTCTGTTGTGTTTATCCTGCCCAGTCCTCTTTTTGTTGTGGGCATACTCTTTCTTCTGAGTTGGTATTATAAGAATAAAAAGTAGGGACGCCGAGACGGGGATTTGAACCCCGATATCCCGAAGGAAACAGGATTAGCAATCCTGCGCACTACCAGATTATGCGATCTCGGCTTTGTGGTTTTTTACCCTCTATTGTCTTTTAAACCTTTCTTTTTGTGTAGGAGGTTTTCTGCCCTCCCGATCATATCTTTCTTCAGCCCGATGAAGATCCCGCCGGGCTTCCCTGCTGTGTATGTTGCCTCTCCGTCTTTGATTATCTTTGCCAGTTCGTCTGATTCTATGTCTATGTGTGTAACCCTTGCGTTTGATTTTCCTTTCTCGTGCAGATACACCTTCACGCCATTTATAGGATACTTTCCTTCTCCCGCTCCTGACATATTATTCTTACTGGATTTTTATTCTTATAAACCTTTACAATAAGTTTTAAAAGTGTAGACTCTCTATTTTTACTGTGATGATAGTTATCGACGGTAGTACAGGTGAGGGTGGAGGTCAGATGTTGAGGACCGCTCTAGGTTTTTCTGCTCTTACCGGTAAGCCTTTCCGCATGGTTAACATCAGGAAGGGGAGGGATAATCCGGGTATTAAGGAGCAGCACCTCCAGGCTATTAACGCTGTTGCTAAGCTTTGTGATGCGAAGGTTGAGGGTGCTGAGATAAATTCTATGGAGTTGGAATTTGCTCCTAATGCCATACATTCTGGCAATGTTAACGTTTTGATTTCAACTGCGGGTTCTGTTGGCTTGGTTTTGCAGTCTTTGTTGATTCCTGCTGTTAAGACTGATCTGCGTATTCGTATCAAGGGTGGTGCTACTTATGGTAAGTGGGCTATGCCTGTTGACCATTTCAAGTTTGTTCTCTCTCCGTTGCTGAAGAGGCTTGGTTACGAGACTGGTGTTATTGTTAAGAAGGAGGGGTTCTACCCAAAAGGCGGTGCTCTCGTAGAGGTTTTATCTGGTAAAGTTAAGCAACTCGCTGCAATTGATGTTTTGGAGAAGGGCAAGGTCTTGTCTATAGTAGGCAGGTCTATTGCTTCTGAGCGTTTGCGTAGTTCCAGAGTTGCTGAGCGTCAGGCAAACTCTGCTAAGAAGATTTTGTTTGATTATTTCAAGGCTGATGCTAAGATTAAAGTTGATTATGTTAACACTTTGAATCCTGGTTCAGGCATTCAGCTCTGGGTTGAGACAGAGAATTCGGTTCTTGGGGGTAATTCTCTCGGCGAGCTTGGTAAGAAGGCTGAGATGGTTGGTGAGGAAGCAGCAAGGAACCTTGTTGAGGATTTCGAGCGTGGTTGCGTTGACAGGTTTACTTCTGACCAGCTTCTTCCTTACATGGCGATTGCAGGCTCTGGTCGTTTCCTGTCCTCTAAGATTACGGATCACATTCGTACGAATGCTTTTGTGATTGAGCAGTTCTTGAACGTTAAGTTCAACATTAAGGATAAGTTGGTAGAGTGTAAGAGTGTTTAATTTTTCTGCGATTTCCGAAAATACAAAAATTTCGCATAATCCGTCGGAAAAGAAAACTATATAAATGATTATTCTTTAGCTTTGACTATGAAAGACATATACATAACACAAGATGAAGGGGAACCTGCTGACGGTGGGGACGATCAACCTACCGACGGTGGCGATGAACCTGGTGATGACTCAAAATAAAATTAGAAGACAAAAAAGGTTGATCTAAACTTTTTTCTTTTTTTATTTTAATCCCTTTAAGTATTTTAATCTGTTTTCAAGTGACCTTTGTTTTTTTCAAAAGCTTTAAAAACCACCTTCTTATACCTTTAGCTTAGCGAGATGGAGCAGCTAGGAGTGCTCGTCGGGCCCATAACCCGGAGGTCGGTGGAAGAAATTCCGTAGTTTTTAGGAATTTCTGCCGAATTCAAATCCACCTCTCGCTATAGGCTGTGGTATCACCACAGCTGCATTATTTTTTATTTTATTGATGTGTTTTGGAGAGGAGAAACCTATTTTTTCCTCCCAAATATTAAGATTATATTTACCATTCAATTCAATTCTATTTATAATACTAAATCCTGATTTAAATCTGTTATCCCTAACTTGGTAATTATATGTTTCAACAACTTTAAAACCTAAGTTTTTCAAAACATCAGATATTTCTTTAATAAAATTACAACTTCTAGAAGAAAGAGAAATTACAGGATAATAATGATAGTTACGATATCTTTTTTTAAAACATATAGAACCATCAGTATCAAAGACACCTCTGATAAAGCTTATTACTAACCTTTCATCATCCAAGAATAGTTTTGGAATTCTTAAAGAATCATACTTTCTTCCTGTTGGAAGGCCAATTAAGTCCACTAATAGGTCATGTATTCCTTTTGAACCTATCCTTATTTTAATTGTACCATCACAACCAAATTTAGGAATTATTTTAATGTTAAATAATTTAAAAAATAGTGGAATGATAACTTTATAGTAGTATTCCTTCTCATCTGTCGGATTCCCACAACAAATTATGTTGTATTTATGTTTTTTATCTGTTACTCTAGCAATATACCCATCCCCCGCTAAAATTCCACACAAGTACGCTAAATCCTCGGTTATTTTGGAGGGTAAAAGAACACCTCTTTCTTTATCATATTTGCTTAACTTTATGTCTGATAAATCAAACTCCATTACGATGAAAATATTTATATTCTTTATAAGCCCCACGCGCACACTTGTCGCATGTCCAGTCGAATGTAATCTTTCCGATTTTTTCAGAAAATATTCTAAAGCTTTTAATCAAAAAAGTAATAATTCTTCATATCGCTACTGAAATCATAACTTTTTTATATACCAAAAAAATCTAATTCTTCATGACTTTGGTGTTAGGAATTGATGAAGCTGGTCGCGGGCCAGTTATAGGTCCCCTCGTTATATCCGGTGTTTTAATAGAAGAGGAGAAACAGGACAAACTTAAAGCGATTGGAGTTCGTGATTCTAAACTGGTCCTCCCTCAGAAGCGTTCCACCCTTTTCAAGAAGATTAAATTGATAGCAAAAAGGCATAAGATCCTCATAGTGGGACCTAAGGAAATTGACGAGGCAGTTAACGGCAAAGACGGTCTTAACCTTAATTGGCTTGAAGCTATCAAATCTGCTGAGTTGATCAATGATTTGCAGCCTGAAAGGGTTTACATTGATTGTCCCTCCCCCAACAAGTCTGCTTACGTTTCTTATGTCCGAAGGTTTTTGAACAATAAGGAGGTTGAGATAATTGCTGAGCATAAAGCTGAAAGCAAGTTCCCTGTTGTCGCTGCCGCTTCGATCCTTTCAAAGGTTACTCGTGATGAGGAGGTAAAAAAGCTTGAGGAAAAATACGGGGAGATTGGTCCGGGCTATCAGTCTAATCCTATTACTAAAAAGTTCATCGAGGAGAACTGGGAGAGGCATCCTGAGATTTTTAGGAAGTCTTGGATGACCTGGCAGAATCACAGTAAGGCTAAGGGCCAGAGGAAGCTTGGTGAATTCGAGTAGCAAAATATTTATATAGCCCTTTTCTCGATAGTTTCTTGAGGTGATATGACACTAATTAAGAATATTACTGCCAAGGGTTTCAAATCCTTTGCAAAGCCCACCGAACTTGTTTTTGGCAACAGTTTCAACGTTATAATAGGCCCTAATGGGTCTGGTAAGAGTAACGTTTCTGATGCCATCTGCTTTGTTCTGGGTAAGACCTCTGCGAAGGGTTTGCGTGCCGAGAAATCGGCTAATCTGATTTATAACGGCGGTAAGAGCAAGGATCCGGCAAAGTTTGCTGAGGTTTCGATAGTTTTTGACAATTCTAAGAATACATTCCCTGTTAAGGAGAAGGATGTTAAGGTTACTAGGGTTGTTAAGCAGTCTGGTAATTCTGTCTACAGGGTTAACGATGAGATTATGACCAGGCAGCAGGTAGTTGATCTGCTGAACGCTGCAAGGATCGATCCTGACGGCCACAACATCGTTTTGCAGGGTGACATTGTTCGCTTTACTGAGATGCGTCCTGAAGAAAGAAGAGAATTAGTTGAGGAAGTAGCAGGTATTTCTGTTTACGAAGACAAAAAACAGAAAGCCCTTAACGAGCTTGAGAACGTTGAAACAAAGTTGAAGGAAGCTGGCATAGTCCTTACAGAGCGTGAGACCTACTTGAAGGAGTTGAAAAAAGACCATGATCAGGCTTTGAAGTACAAAGAATTGGAGAGAGGCATCAAGGATAATAAGGCTACTTACGTTCATTTGCAGATCAATTCTAAGGAGTCGGACCTTCAGGGTGTTGAGTCAAAAGTTAATTCTCAGAACAATGAGCTTTCTAAGGTTAAGGGCAAGATTGAGGAAGTTAGGAGGGATATAGATCAGAGAAGGGAGGATGTTAAGAACATTACAGTTGAGCTTGACAGCAAGGGTGAGAAGGAGCAGTTGAGGCTTGCAAGGGAGATTGATGAGCTGAAAACTTCCGTTATTAAGGATGAGTCAAGGGTTGATACCTGTAAGAACGAACTTGTGAGAATAAAAACCAGGGCTCAGCAGCTGAAGAAGGATTTGGAAGGTATTGACGTTAAGATTACTGAACTTAATAAGCAGAAGTCTGCTGTTAATAAGAGCGTACAGCAGCTTTCTTCTGAGGAGTCTAAGTTTGCTGACTTGATTGAGAAGTTTAAGTCTAAGCATGGTATCAAGAACCTGGATTTCAGCAAGATAGAGGATATTGACGCTGATATTGAAAAAAAGCAGCAGGAGTTTGTTGCTATTCAGGGTAAGAGGCAGGAGCTTGTTGCCAGGAAGAATGTTCTTTTGTCGAGCATAAAGGCTTTTGAGGAGAAGATTGGCAAAGCTCTCGACTTAGTTAAGAAGGATGACGGCAAGGCTGATAAGCTTAAGGAGCTTAAGAGTGAGATAAGAAAGGTTGATTCTGACTTGAAGAAGTTCCTTGATGAATCTTCTTTGCTTGCCGTCCAGCTCTCCAATGCTAGGCAGAAGTTTATTACCGCAACTGAAGATATGGCTCGTTTGAGGGCAAGGCAAGCGAGTGTTTCCGAGCGTGTTTCCGGGGACGTTTCCATCAAGAAGGTTCTTGAGTTGAAGAAAGGGATTCTGGGTACTGTTTCTGACCTTGGCAAAGTTCCTTCTAATTATAACATCGCTTTGGAGGTTGCTGCTGGTGCTCGCATAAAGAGCGTTGTTGTTGACACAGATGCCACAGCTGCGAATTGCATAAAATATCTAAAAGAAAACAAGCTTGGTGTTGTTACTTTCCTTCCTATGAATAAGATTAATCCCCTACCCATAAGTGCTGAGGTAAAGAAGCTTGCTAATCAGCCTGGGGTTATGGGCTTTGCTGTTGACTTGATTTCTTATGATCCTAGGTTCAGGAACATCTTTTCTTACGTTTTTGGTTCTACCCTTGTTGTTGACAACATTGAGGTTGCTCGCAGGATAGGTATAGGCAGGGCTCGCATGGTTACTGTTGAGGGTGATTTGATAGAGTCTAGCGGTGCGATGATTGGCGGTTTCAGGAGGAGTATGGGCGCTTTCAGGGAGAAGAATCTCGATACTGACATAAGTAAGATAGATTCTGAGCTTTCAAGGCTCAACAGCATAGTTGGTACTTTGGAGGAGAGGAGGCATGAGAACGATGACAGGATTTACAAGTTGAGGGAGCGCAAGGCTGTCCTCGAAGTTGAAATAATCAATATTGAGCGTTTGATTAGTCCTTCTGCTGACGTTGCAGCTCTCAAGGAGGATAAGGCAGGTTACGAGCGTGATGTTAAAAGTATCGACCTTGACATAAAACAGTTCGATTCCATCTTTAAGAAGTATGATGATGAGTTAAGTTCTTTGAAGGAGCAGCGTGATGCTTTGCGCAAAGCTATGTCAGATTCCAAGATTTCTAATGAGATTTCCCAACTAGAGGAGAAGAGGCAGTCCATAAGCATGAAGGTCATAGAGTCTAAGGCCGAGCTTAAGAACATCGACGTTCAGATTCAGACGATCCATCTTGCTGAGAAGGAGAGGATAGCCTCAATATTGAGGCAGCAGGAAAAGGAGCGTGAGTCTTTTGAAAACGAACTTAACACCCTTGCTTCTGCGATAAAATCAAAGAAGGAGGGGCTTAAGGAGAAGGAGGCTCTTGAGAGGAAGTATTCTTCTGAGTTCAAGTCTTTGTTTGCTAAGCGTAATAAGATTACCGACCAGATAAAGGACAGGGAAAACTTGATTATAAGGGAGAATGATAAGATTAAGTACATAGAGTCGAGGATTAATTCTCTTACTATTGAGCGTGCTAAGGTTGTTGCTGAGTTGGAGGGTTTGAACAAGGAGTTTGAGGATTATGCTGATGCTAAGATTCGTCGTAACGTTAGCCTCGAAGACTTAAGGTATGAAATCAAGAAGTTTGAGTCCCTGCTTAACAGCATGGGTAATGTTAACTTGCGTGCTTTGGAGATTTATGATGAGGTTAGCAAGCAGTACGAGGAGATAACAGCTAAGGTTGAGAAGCTTAGGGTTGAGAAGGAGGATGTCCTTAAGCTTATGCAGGAGATTGACAGTAAGAAGCAGGAAATATTCATGAAGACCTTCCGTGAGATTCACAAGAACTTTAAGGAGATTTTTGCCAGCCTATCAACTAAGGGCGAAGCTCATTTGGAGATCGAGACCCCTGAGAACGTTTTTGAGGGCGGAGTTGACATCAGGGTTAGGATTACCGGTAACAAGTTCCTTGATATCAGGTCTCTTTCTGGTGGTGAGAAGACGCTTGCTGCCCTTGCTTTCATTTTTGCTATTCAGGAGTACAGCCCTGCCAGCTTCTATCTGCTTGATGAGGTTGATGCTGCTCTTGATTCCAGGAACTCTGAATTACTCTCCAAGCTTATCCAGAAGTATTCTTCAAAGGCTCAGTACATAGTCGTCTCTCATAACGATAAGGTTATTACAGAAGCTGATCAGATTTACGGTGTTTCGATGCAGGAAGGTGTTTCTAAGGTTGTTAGTTTGAAGGTTTAGAATTAGTGTTTTTAAAAAAATAAAAGAAAGAAAAAAAAGCAAAAAGCTTTTTCTTAGTAGTAAGCTTGGCCTTCAGAGGAGGGTATCTCGCCCGGCTCTTCTTCCTTGCTCATCCTGTTGAATAAGACTATAAGGCCTATGATTATTAACAGGACTACAAGTACTCCGAAACCAATTATTAAGGCGTTTCTTAGGCTGCCTACTTGTGTAACTGGAGCTTCCTTGGCAGTTACGTCTGCTGTTAAGGTTTTCTCATCTACTATTGTGTCTCCAGCTTTGACCTTTACGGTGAACATCTGCTTGCCTACTGTGGCATCATCATTTGCCTTTATGTAGACATACATTTCACCAGTAGCGTCGTTTTGTATCTTTGCGAATGCTGGGTCCACTCTTGAGATTCCCCACAGCTTTTCACCACTTACTTCTACTGAGTAGATTTGTGGTGTGCTGCCCATGTTGGCTATCATTACCTTGTAAGCAACTTCGTCTCCTTGTTTGACCATCTTGGTTGTTGCGTCAGTGCCAACTACCGTCTTAGTTTGTTCTTCAGGCGTTTCAGCTTCTGCAGCTGTTCCTTGGATGTATATCTTGCCTGTAGCACTTACGATTTCGTGTCCTCTGCTGTACTCAACGTCTATGTTGACAGTGTAGAATCCTGTCTTTGCGTCAGCTGGAATTCTTAGGTAGATTTCCTCGCTTGACATTGAGCTTTCTTCATCTTCGTTGTTTTCTTCGTGAGCTGTTAGCTCATCTATGTAAGTTCTCTGGGCAATTCCAAGGTCTGGAATGCTTACAGTGATCCTGATGTCTTCTTCTTTCTTGTCACCCAAGTTCTCGACTCTCACTGTTGCAAACAGGGCTTGTCCTGCTTGTACTGTTGAGCCAGGTCTTAGGATTATATCTTGGATCGCTAGCCTGTGTCTTTGCTCTTTGATTCTTAGTTCGAATGATTCCTCGTTTGTGTAGTCATCATTGTACACCTCAACTCTTAAGCTGTAGGTGTCTTCATCATCTTTTACATCGATATCTTCTGGTATTACCAGCTTCAGGGTCTTCTTGTAAGTTATACCCTCTTGTATATCGAAAATTCCACTTGTGTCTTTTACGTCGTCATATTCGTAGCCGCCAATCCATGCTTTGACTCTTACATTATCGTAGTTGTCTAGAGCTGTGAATTTGACCTCTACAGGTATTTCCTGACCTCTTTCTACGTAGACGATTGAGCCTTCTGCGTCTATATCGTCAACTTTTACATTAAAATTTTCTAGTTGCAATTCGCTTGCAATTGCGGTTGTGCTTAGAACTAGTATCCCTAGTATGGCTACTAGAATAGCACTCATCTTCTTAAGTTTCTCTATCATCATCTTACCCTCCTTATAGTCTTTTAACCATAAAATTGTTATTATTCGATGGTTATAACCCCTATATAAACTTTTCGGTAGTAACTATCATAGTATTTTTTCTAGTTAAAGCCCCTATTATCAGTACCAGTATTACTATTAATATTAGTGTCAACGCTATTGCCACAAGGGTCAGCATGGCCTCTCCCCTGCTGTTATACTCACTTGCGGTGACACTTCCGGTTACTGTTGACCCCTGATTTCCTGTCGCTGTGCTTTTTCCTTCCTCCGGGTTCTTTGGGTCTATGAAAAACTCCCTGTATACGTTGTCTTGTTCGTTATGGTTTGATTTAACCATTATTTCCATTACTTGCTTGCCTGTGGTTGCCTTTTCCGGAATCTTTAGTTCTATGGCTTTGAGTGTGTTGAACTCCTCGTTTATGCCTAGTTCCGGTATAATTATTGTGGCTCTTGTGTTCTTTACCTTGTTTCCCTGTACGTAGATGTCTACGTGCAGGTAACCACCCTGTTTTACACGATCATCATATACTACTTTTGTTATCTGTATGCTTGGTGATACTTCAGGGTCTTTTTTTGGTTCAACCTCTGTTACGCTTACCCTGAATGTGTCCTCGTCGTACAGCCCTTCTGGGTCTGTTACTCTTACTGTGATATCTGAGTGTCCTGTCATGTCTTGCTGTACTGTGCAGTCCAAGTATCTGTTATTTCTTATTACACAGTTTACTACACCTGTATTTGTTTGGTTTACGAGTGTGAATGTTAACTGATCATCTGAGCTTTCAGCATCGTGTGCGTAATCGTGCAGGTCGATTGTGTGTAACCCAGAATTTTTCTGGTATCCCTGGGTTGGTATGTTCAATTCAGGTGCTGTGTTGGTAGGTGGCTGTATACATTCTGTTACAGTAAAAGTGGCGTCATCATAATCTTCCAGTCCATCAGGGTCTGTTGCTGTGAATCTTATCGTTTCACTTCCTGTGAATCCTGATGGGTACCCTACACTGACTACATGTTCTGAATTTATTGCAACTGTCAAATGGACGTTTCCTGAAACTTGCCAGGTTATTTCACCGTCGCTGTTGTCCACATCGTTAACATAATTGTCCAGGTCAAATTGTGAGAATTGGTGGCATGAGTCTATTGTTTGGTTTGGTATGTCGCTTACTTCTGGAGCATCGTTTACTGGTTGTACTGTTATCCTGAATGTGTCCTCGTCGTGCATCCCTTCTGGGTCTGTTACTCTTACTGTGACATCAGAGTAGCCGTTCATGTCTGGTAGTGTTGCGCAGTCTACATATCTATTGTGATCTACTATGCAGTCTACCATTGTGTTGTTCGTTTGTGATGTTATCGTGAATGTTAGTCCGCTGTCAGCTGTTTCGTTGTCTTGTGCGTATGCCCACAGGTCTATGATTGCATCCCAATACGCTGTGTCCTCATCTACTGTCCTGTCTGGTAAGCCTTCTATTGTTGGTGCTGTGTTTGGCACTTGGCATTCGGTTACCATGAAAGTCGCATTGTCGTAGTCTTGTGCCCCTTGCGGGTCTGTTGCCGTGAACCTTATCGTCTCGCTTCCCCTGAAGCTTGTCGGGTATGTTACTGTTACAACATGTTCTGAGTTTATGCTTACGATCAGGTATGTGTTTCCAGAATATGTCCAGCTTATTTGGCTGTCTGAATTGTCGACGTCATTAACATAATTGTCCAGGTCAAATGTTTGGAACTGGTGGCATGAGTCTATTGTTTGATTTGGTATGTCGCTTACTTGCGGGGCATCATTTTCAGGTAAAACGTTTACCCTGAACGTGTCCCTGTCTGTGAAAAATCCGTCTGAAACCTCGATGGTTATGTCAGAATGGCCATACTGGTTCGATGCTGGCATTCCGCAGTCTATGTATCTGTTCGAGTCTATGGTGCAGCTTATCAAGCCTGCGTTGCTTTGTGATACTATCAGGAATGTTAATTCATTGTCTTGTTTTTTGTCGTCCGAAGCATACTGCCAAAGGTCTATCCAGTTGTTTGGTGGCATCGTGTCTTCATTTACGCTAACGTCTGGTATGCCCTCTATTACCGGCGCTTCGTTTACTGATTCACTTACGTATACATCTAGAGTTATTGTCTCTTCCAGGTTTATCAATCCTGAACACAAATAGCTGTCCGCCTTTCCCTTTAATGTGATTAGGTACCATCCTTCGCCGGGGTTTGGTATGTCCCAGTTGAATCCGAAAGGTGCGTAATCTACGGCGTTGTTGTTTGCCGTTAATTGGATTGTTTTTGATAGCACGACCTGGCCGTTGGATGTTTTTACTATTGTTGCGTCTATTTTCGTCGGTACTGGTGTTAGCTCATAGTTGTCGTCTGCGTGGTTGCTTATTTTTTCAGCGTATATGTTCAGCGTTTCATCTTCTGACGGGAATTGGTCGTCTGTCGCCAGTTTTTGTAGTAAGGTGTAGCACATGTTTCTTGGTTGGTCTGATAGTACATGGAAGTACTTCGACGTGGTTTGCTGTTCGCTTGTCATGCACTTAGAGTCTGTTACGTATGTTATGGCGACTGCTTTGTAGTTTCCCGGCTGGGTTGGTGTCCATGTGAACTCAACCCTTTTTGAGCCGCTGAAAGGTATCAGTATGTTCTTGTATTCTTCAAAAACAAGGTTATCATGGTGATCATAAATTCTTAATACGACATTTGTTGCAACAGAGTAGTATTGGTTTGCTAGTGAGGGAGGCACGTAATTTAGCGGGCCTGCGTGGCTTATTGCTCCGTAGGTTGTCGCGTCCAGGCTTGCTGTAAACCCTATAACTAGCGGCTTGTTAGGTTCTGCATCATTTATGACTGTTAGGCTGTCTATTGGTGATATGCACCTGTCCCTCTTGCTTAGGTATACTGTGTATGGTCCTTGCGGGTCGCTCGGGTCTGTTCCCCAGAAGTTAGGGTTTTGTTCCCAGGTTATGTGGTCTGGCGTGTAGAAGTATTCTCCGTAACCATATGCTGATTGTAGCGTTGTCGGGTAGCTTAGCATCATGCTGTAGCTGCTTCCAGATGAGGTTACTGCTCCGCTTCTTAGCGTTCCGCTTACTGTATTGCATTGTGAATCAGAACATAAGAGTCCTATGTTGTTGACATAGTTAAGTTTCGTGTCCGTGTACGTTATTCCCGTATCGGTTATTATAGCTTCTTTGAATGTGTATGTTACGTATCTTTCGGCACTTACCGTTACCGTAAAAAAAGTTATTATTATGATTATACTTAGCAATGCGAGTTTTCTGTTCATTTTCTACACTCCTAAATGTTTTTATTTGCCGCCAGGTCCGCCGTCTCCTACTCCGCCGCCAGCTCCTGGTCCTGCTGCGCCGCCTTTACCTTGGTTTGGTCCAAGTTTTTGTTCTAGTGATTCTCCTATCTGTATGTTGTCGTTGTCTAGCTTGTCGTCTTCAGATACGAGTTTTACTTCTGTGTTTTCTTCTGCGAAAACAGCA
Source organism: archaeon (assembly GCA_043810595.1). Taxonomy (GTDB): domain Archaea; phylum Nanobdellota; class Nanobdellia; order SCGC-AAA011-G17; family VGLX01; genus JAWABC01. The sequence goes on along the minus strand of JBDRNX010000009.1, from coordinate 1,028 downwards.
CCGATTGCTTTTTTTGTTCCCTTTGTTACGAATAGGTATGCTTTGATTCCCGGGTTGATGTTTTTGTCCAGGCTTCTGACATCCCTTTTGAAGGAGTATGTGTCGAAATGTCCTTGTGTTCTCATTTCGTGTATTTTTTCCAGTATTTTTGTGCTTGCCAACTTTGCTGCTTCCCCTGGAGTCAGCCCTGTTAGTGGCACCATTGTTTCATAACCCAGTTTTTCTTTCTTGCCGAAACCGGGTTCTCTTTCCCCGAAGTTTAATATCGTGACTTTTTTGCTTGGGTTGTTCATGTCTTTGTGAGCGTCAAGCAGTTTTTCAAGTCTTGATTCTTCTCCCTTGTTTGAGAATTCTACAACAACTTTTGGGACTCCTTTTTCAGTTCCCATTGTTCTGTTGATGAATATGTATTCTGGCTGGTTGTCTTTGAATGCTTGTTTTAGTTCTTCGTACATGTTTTCTACGTCTTTTTTCTGGTAGTTTTGCATCCAGTCGTAAGATCCCCTTAGGCCCCAGGCTTTTCTGTATGTCATGTCGTACTTTCTTACTGAGCTTATCCCTGTCTTGTCAACTTCTTCTATTCCGGGCTTGGTTGTGATTGCTTCAGAAGGAGGTGGTACAAAATGTTTCTTTTCTTTCATTTCAGGTTTTATTGTTGGAGTCGCTTTTGTTTTTTCTCTGATTCCTGCTTTACCAGGTTTTTGTGTTTCTTTTGTGATTACTGTTGGAGCAGCTGCTTTTGTTTTGTATTCTTTTGCAGGTCCTACTTTCATTGAAGCCAGGTAATCGCCGCAGTTTCCCTCTGCTTTTTTGATTATTCCGAATGATACACCTGTTTGAGGCATCACCCCTTTAATCTCTATCTCATTGTTCTCCCGCAGCTTGTTTGTTTCGTAGATTAGGTATGTTATTCCTAAATGTTTTGCCTCCTCTGAGAGTTTGTTGTTGCTTATTAGTCTAAGAATGATGCTGGAGTCTTTCCTCATGGCTTCTGCCAGGTTTTTGCCCAGCTTTGCTTTGAAGGTTCC
>JBDRNX010000008.1:0-3556 GCA_043810595.1 archaeon | reverse complement strand
TTATTATATAGTGGTAACAAAACCGCAACCTTTAAATATCATCTCCCTACCGAAGTTTTTATGGAGTATACCGTAAGATCTTTATCTGCTGATTTCGGTAAGGGTGTAAAAATTAGTAAGGATGATAGGAGTTATGAGCAGTTTGCATGCAATGACGGCCTTACTGCCAGGATTTACAACACCCAAGGTAATGTTGTTGATAAGGATTTTCACGGCATTATTTTCAGGCCTCCTTTCAAGCCCACAGAAAAGGGTTACAACCAGTTTAAGGTTCTGACCGACAGGGTGAATAATGCTTCAGGAGATGAGATTCCTAACTCACTATCTCATTTTATGGATTACGCTTGTCATACCGGCTTGGATAAGCAACTCTCAGGGATAAGTGCTAGGGTAAGGGTAAACCCGAAGGATAGGAAAGATTTTCCTGACAATATGCAGTCATGGGTAAACAGAAAAGCTCACTGGGCTGGACTTGCTAGCGACTTGGCTGTTTATGCCCTTGGTTTGTGGTCTCTTTCGTTTGATGATTACACCTCTATGGTTGATGGTAAAGAGGTAAACAATGCCGCAAAAGCATACGTGGCATGCACCTTGTTGGGTGGTTTTATTGAAGGTATAGGAGGAATAATCGCCACTGATTGTTTTGGTGCATGGTGTGGTCCTGCGCATGCTTTGGGTTTTGTTCCTGTCAGAAGGTTCCTCAAAGGTAAGTTAAGAGAGCCTGATTACATTTTAGGCAAATTCTTGCAGGATTATAAGGGCTTGGAGTATATGGCTGCTACCGGAGATGGGAAGGGGTACGCAAGGCAAAGTAAAAAAGCTGATATGCATTATAAAATCTTAGAGGATTTGTTTAGGTTCACAGAGAATCAGCAGGGCTTTTCAATATCTTACGACAGCCTTGATAGAAAGGATGTAATGAATTTTTTTGGTTATGTTCTTGGGACCGGGTCTTCCTATGTTGTTAGGGGTATGAAACCTAAAGTGGAGATAAATGAAACTAAGCCTGCTGAAACTAATTTCATAGATCCCTGGGATGCTGATATCCCTAAATTGGGAGGGGGTAAAAGATGAAAAACTACGCTGTTGCTTTTCAGAGTACTCACAACTTATGCAGGTTGTTGATAAATATGTTTGGGGGTTAAAATGAAAAAGTCGTACTTCGGAATGTATCCTCCTTTGCGGGAGAAGCAGTTTGAAACGCACACTCAGGCGCTTCTTTGTATGGTGAACTGTAGGCGGTATTTGTACAGTCATGATTTTAAAGAAGTTATAGATATGAAGGATTACTATAATAGTGTGAATGGTATTTCGGGAACTATTGTGTTCCCTGACGGTTCGAAATTGGATCACGCTGCATTTATTCAGTGTCAGAGCAGGGATGGTATTTTGGAAAAAATTGTGGATGGCAGCAGGTTTGAAAGGCCCCCTGTTAGTCTTAATGATACTTATGAGAGGGATAGGGTGGTAAGAACAACTATGAAAAATAAAGGTTATACTGTGACCTTGTCTGTTGTGGACACTACAAAGCTGCAGTCTTTTTTTCCTGTTTCCGTGTTCCTGACTTCTCCGAAGAAATTTGCTTTTACCTACCATATGCTGCTGGATTTGGGTATCATAACCGATGCAGACGTAGAAGAATTTGAAACCTACAAGGCAGGTTTGGATGAAACTGTGAAGCATAGAGATTTTTTAACTTTCACAGCTCAAACGAGGAAGGTGTCTGAGCAGCCAAAAGATTCTTCAGAGAAGCCTGCTGCAACGAGTTTCATAGATCCCTGGGATGCTGATATTCTTAGATTAGGAGGGAAGAAAAAATGAGTGTGAAACTGGAAAGGTTGAGCTCGCCTCTCGGAGAGGCTGTTATGGTTACGGTCCCGCTTGATTATCAGAAGGGGGTGTACAATACTTACGGGGAAGTTTACTGCCCTGATCCTTTTACCTTGAGAGTCCTCAAGTATGGAATGGGGACATATTATAATGGTGTGCTTAGCACTCCCTCACGGCGTGATGAGGAGGGTTTTAAAATATTCTCGGAGATTGCGGGAAGGCTGGAACCGGCTTTTGGAATTTCAATACCCCACAAGCTCGAAGATTATGTGGTTGCTTTGGATAAGGGGCTGGCACTGCCTTTGTATAGAGATCACCCAAATTTTTTTGTGAGGCCCGAGGCGAAGGGCTTTCCAAAGTTCCCGGACCTGTTCAAGAAATATCATGAGAAATCATTTTCAAAAAAGGAGATTGGGCAAATAGAAAATAAGGGATTTCTGCTTGAGAAAATTATAAGAGAACACCAAAGGTATGAGGAGGCCAAAAAATCTCTTGATAACGTGGATGAATGCAAAAAGATAAGTGCTAGATTGGAGGATTATTTCGAGTGCTTCACAGAACTCTGTGAACAAGCAAGGTGGTATAAAGGTATTATTGTGGAGTATGAAGAGAAGGGTTTGCAGGATGTTTTTGAGTTTTTTAATTATGTTTTGAGAGGGGGGAATCCTCCCGGATTACCAAAGACAGCTCAAACAAAAAAGTCAGGGAGGAAACCGACAGGAACCGATCCCATCGAGACGAATTTCATAAACCCGTGGGATGTGGACCCTCCTAAAATTAAAGATGAATGAAAATGTCCGTAATCAATACAAGCAAATTATCTGGAAAATTAGAAGAGATAATAGACTTCAGAATAAGTGAAGGTGCTTCTAAAAAACACCCAGTTGTTCTTGCTGACAGAACTTGTCCAAGCACAGACGGTACAACTGTTTTCCTTCCCAGACGTGTAAGCTATTTTGTTTCTGAGAGGGATAACGAACTTTTGATAGCTGATTCCACAGCCCATGAAGCTGACCACATCAGGGAGTACGATGAATATTTTGGGAGCGAAGTTGAGCAGTTGAGGGAGAAGAAAGTTTGTTTAGTTAGTGAGTTTGGTAGGAGGAATTTTTCTGATTTGGAAGAGAACCCTGCGTTGGCAGGTTGGATAGACAACATCGTTAAGGATAGGAGGGTTGATGCTCGAAGAAGGGAGCAGTTGCCTGGGGTTAAAAGGCATTACGAAAAAGTTTTAGACCCTTCAGCTGAGTATTTCAGGCCCAGTGTGAAAGGCATGTCAGAGCTTGATGCTTTTAGGGAGCAGTATCTGCAGAAGGCTCTTATCGGAAGGGTTGTTGAACCCGTCCCAGAGAAACATGATGCTTTGCTTGAAAAGATTGTTGCGTTGACATACACAGCTGACTCCATCAACAGAGATAAGGAGGTTGTTACGAAAATCTATCAGCTCTTTAAGGAGAATTTTGACATTAAGCAACCAATATCAAAACTTCCACCCATGTTTGGTACTGGTGATCATTCACAGGCTGATGGCAACTCCTCACAAAAGGGTTATGGCAATCAAGTGAACCCACGGGATGGAAGAGAATCTGATGAAAAAAAGCCGGATAAATTAGATAAGGGAGAGGGAAAGTTGCACAAACCGAAAAAAGATAAAGACGATGTAAGGGATGCTAAAAAAGATGATGAGGATGTTGATGCAAAACCTGAAGAGCAAACTGATTTTTAC
>JBDRNX010000007.1:0-15865 GCA_043810595.1 archaeon | reverse complement strand
CTCCACTTCTACGTGTGTGCATTCTGCAACGTCTAGCTTCTTTACTGTTTCCTCAAAAAGTCCTATCTCGCCGGGTCTTATTCCTTTTCTCGATATGTCTATCACTGCTACTATGTCTTTTTCTGTTTTTATTCTCTTTATTTTGACCCTGTCTAATGCGTAGAGGTCTAGTTTTTTTGCATCCTCTTCGCTTACAACTGCTACTATCGGTCCTCCTGTTGACAGGTTGAGGTATTTTACTCTAAGTTTCATGCTACTTAGAAATTAATCCTCCCTCTTTTTTCATGTTAGAGTTTATGCTTTATGATGTATTTAAAATTAACGCTAATTACAGTCATTGTGTTTAGAAGAAATGCAAACCAAAGGGAATTTGCTTCATACTGTTCTAAAATCCAAACCAAAGGGATTTGCTTCATAATGTTTTACTTTGGCTAGGGGTTTAAGTACTATTTCATCGAGACTTACTTTTACAACATCAAATTGTACAGTACTTCTCATAGTGTAGGGGATTCCTATTCTTTTTGAATTGATAGGGTAGTGGATGGGAATCGACAGAAGCCCACAATCTTCTCCGTTATGATCAAAGGTACTACCTTGAACAATAAAGGTTATATCGAAAACTTCTTTGTTGGGCTTGCCAGAATATAGTATCATCACTTCTTCCTCAAGTTCGTTAGATGGCTTCAGCGATAGCCTTTTAAACTGGCCTAGCTTAAAGGTTTGTGTTCTGTATTCTTTTGGTTTTGGCATGCCCCTGTGACAATGAGGTTATATATAAAGCTTTTGGTAGGTCAGGCTTTGCATATTAATTCCTAAAAAATGCCAAATTGCACAATAATGAACAGATTTGCACAATAAATAAAAGTCAGTTTGTGATAATTACTATAATAACAAAAAGTTTTATAAATACTCTATTAATAATCAAACACCATGTTTGGGGTATCAAATTATTATCAAATTGCAAGAGAAAATGAAGAAGTGTTTAGGAATATATTAAGAGACCTAAGAAACAAGAGAGCAGAAAGACCTAGGGGTATATATGTTCCTAAAAATCTAGAAACAGAAATAGCACTTGATGAAATTTTCAAAAAATACTCACAAGGAAACAGGTATGGGATATTTACTATTACAGATTTTTCTAGACCTAAAAAAAATAAGGCCACAATAGCATTCGAGGATATAGCTTCCCTCTCTGGCGGTGGTGCTGAACTTGAATATTTAGTCAAAGGTGATAACTCTGTTCAATATAAAAGATCATTGTATATCGTAGTGAGTTAGGTGCCAATCTTCATTTCAAACAGTATTGATTTTGAAGACTATAATAAACTGAAAATATAAACTAATTATTGTGCAAAGCCGTTAGGTCAGGTCCAGCAATTACCTTAGAAAAGTTGATAAATAACATAGTCAAGCATTTCTTGATGGCTGACTTTAAGCTCAGTAAGAAGAGGGCTGAGGAGGTTGCTCGTAAAGCTGTTTCTATGCTTGAGGAGAAGGTTTTTCCTTTTGACAGGCATGATGTCTTGCCCGATGTTGTTTTGCCTGAGGGTGTTAAGCAGGGAAGTTTAGAACATTCTTTTTTCTTGTTTTATTCTTGCTCGATAGATTCCTTGAGGTCTGCTCAGAAGGTTTACGCTGCTACGAGGTCGATTGCTAATGAGGTTAGGCTTGACAGGATTTATGCTTACACTGAACAGTACCTGGAGGGTGTTATTAGTAGGCATCTTGAGAAGCCTGGTGGGATTAATGAGCCTGTTAAGATTCTGAGCTATAACGCTATGAAGATTTATATGGAGCATGGTAACGATCCCAGGACTCTGAATGACGGTACTATCGATGGTACTTTGAGGAACCTTAGGGGATTTCATGGTGTCGGTCATGGTAAGGCTGCTCTTATCATGAAGAATTTTGTGAGGTTTGGTATTTGGGGTTTCTCTCCTTATGAGATTCCTATTAAGGTCGACAGGCATGTTATTAGGATTAGTATGGGTACAGGTGTTGTTGAGCTGCCCTCTGATGTTGATATCATAAGGTCTGACAAGATGGTTAAGGCCCTTTCAAATTTGTATAGGGAGGTTACTTCTGAGAAGAGGGTTTCAGCAGTAGATTTGGATGATGCCTTGTGGGGTATTGGTTCTAATCTTTGTTTTGGGAACAGCTATCTCAATTGTAGTACAATTTGTAGGTTGGGTTGTTATTCCAGGCCTGGTGCTGACAGCAGGGCTATTTGGTTTTACCCTCAAGAGGAAAAAAGGCGGCATGGGTTGTTTAAGAGTTATAAAAAGAAATAAGAATTATAGACTTTTTAGGTAGTTAATCAATTCGCTGGTGTCAGGGCTTTTCTTTATTACTTTATTTGCGTAGTTTTCAAGACCATCAGGATCTTGGAGGGTCGTGTACACAACTATTGGCAGTTTGCATCCCTGTTCTCTTAGTGTTTTGCAAAGCTGCCACCCATCCATTCCAGACATCACAAGGTCTGTTACTATCCCTTCAATGCTGTTCATCTTTAGTTTTTCTAGGGCTTCGCTGCCGTGTTTTGCAAACTCTGTTTTGAACCCAGCATCTTCCAAATCATCCCCTATAAGAATTCTCATACTTTCCTCGTCCTCTACTAAAAGTATTCTTTCCATAAAAACACCTAATTTGTAACTACTTTAAAGTAACTACTTATATATAAAGCTTTCGGAAATGGTTTTAAAGCCTCTCCTATCTTCTTTTTTCATGGATTATTACTCCCGAATCGCTGATGGTTATGATGAGCTTCATGGTAGTGAGCAGATTGCTAAGCTTGAGCTGATAAGTGAGGGCGTTAAGGGTAAAGGATTGGTTCTTGACGTAGGTTCTGGTACTGGCATTTCAAGGTCTTTTTTTAAGAATGTTGTGCAGCTCGACCCTTCCCTTGCTTTGTTGCAGAAATCATCGGGCATGCGTGTTTGTGGTGTCGCAGAATTCCTTCCTTTTAAGGACCATGTTTTTGATGTCGTCATTTCAGTAACTTCCTTGCATCATGTGGGTATTGATAAGGCAGTTTCTGAGGTTGCGCGTGTTTCAAAGCCGAATGCTTCTTTTGCTTTTTCTATTTTTAAGCGTTCCAGTAATTTTGATAAGATTGTTTCTTCGTTGAAGAGTAGATTTGAATTAAATGAAAAGGATTCTGAAAAGGATCTCATCTTATTCAAACATGTTGAATAAGCCGCCCTTCTTTGGAGGTTGGTTGCCGAAGCTGTTTTCCCTGTAGCCAAATTTCTTTCTCTCGCTTTCCTTTGATTCTGTCTCTTTGATCTGTTTCATTACCTGTTCCCTGTAATCTCTTATGTTTTCTTCCCTGTTCGGGTAGAATTTTGGTTTTTCCTTCGCTTTGAGTTCTTTTAGTTTTTCTACTGTCCTCTGTGCTTTTTCTTTTTCTCTCTCTTCTTTCATCTTTTTTGTTAGTATGGATTTCTTCTTGAACAGCAGCAGGTAAGCTAATGCTCCGACCATTACGGCTATTATGAAGTAGTATATGCTGTTTGCTGATTTCAGGTTCTTCCCTACTATGATTACGTCTTGGAATTTCTTGGGTTGGGCTACTGATGCTCCGGTTACTGTCACGTCATATTGGCCTGTTGGGAATTCTTTTGTAAGGTCTATTATTATCTTTTCATTAGGCTTGATTGCTGTTTTCTTTGTTATTTGGTAGTCTCCGTTGTTCAGCTGCACTGTTACGGGGTCGTTGTAGTCAACGTTCCCGTTGTTCCATAGTATTATTGTTTGGTTGTCTAGTGTTATGTCTATACTCTTTACTGTCTTGATTTCTATTTCTTGCGTTGCATCCAGTGCGTCTGTCTTTGCTGATATCTTCCACGTTCCAGGTGTCGCGAATTGTAGTACTTCAAATCCTATTTTTTGTCCGCTTCCGAATGATTCCATAGGGGTTATGTCGTCGTTTGGTGCAGTCATGTCTACGTTAATCATCTTGGTTATCATGTCGCCTGCCTGGTCGTAAACTGCTGCAGATATTTCTACCCTGTCTCCTGGCAGGAATGATTCCCTGTTTGTTTCAAGCTTGAGTGTTGTTTGTACGGGCTTTACGTATATGTTTGCGTCTGTTTCGCCCCAGTTTCCGTACGGGTCTCTTACGTTGAATCTTAGCATGTGTTTCCCACTTTTGATTGTTGGTGGTATCTGTATTTCGTATTCGAATTTGCTGTTTCTTATGTCCACTATGTACTCCTTGCCCTCCAGGTTTATGGTGAGTGATGCTTCCGGCACTTCTTCTTGTAGTATTGTTTTTGCCTCTCCAATTATCTTGAGTTTTTCTGACGGTTCTACTTCTGTTTTTGCTGGCTTTGCGAACAGGTATATTTCGTCTGCTAAATTAAATGATGCCACATTTTCAAATAGGTGCTCGTTGCCGTACATGTCCTTCGCCTTTATTTGTACTGCGTACTTGCCTGCGGGGCTTGGTGTGGTCCCGTATGTGTAGTCTATCTTTCCGTCTGCCACATTTGTTGTTCCGATGTAGAATTTTTCATTATCATCAGAGATTAGGTAGATTTCTGCTGCGCCTGTTATTTTCTTGTCATTTGCAGCTCCTTGTATGTCCCCTTTTATCGTGAAGCTCTTACCTACCTGTACTTGCAAAGGGGTTAGTTCGAATCTGCCCTCCATTCCTTTTGTTACGATGAATGTGTTTGTTTCTTGGGTTTCTAGTATTACTCCCCCACTGCCTATCAACTCTGTTCTTATCTTGCACGATCCTTCTGCGGTTGAGGGTATTACTATTGTTGGTAGTGTGAAGTCTTGGGGTGATTTTGTGTTGCTCACAACTCTTTTTGTGAGTGGAAACTTGTTTCCGTCACACACTAGGTAGAAGTCTAGTGTTCCGTCAGCATTGTCAACTCTTAGAACGTAGCCTGATATGATGATTTGGTCGCCCCTGTTGTACATGATGTTGTTAACACCGTTTAGTATTATCTCTGCCGTCACTAGTTGTGTTAAAGTTAGAAGTAATGCTATAAAAATTATTGACCTCTTTTTCATAACTCATTCTTATTGTGTTCTTGTTTATATATTTTACTATGTTTTTTTGCTAGTTTTTTGTCGTCATTATTCTTGTTTATATGTTTTGGAAAAGCAAAAGTGTTATAAAGATGTTGTGTCCAATTAAAGCACCAGTTTTTATAGGAGGTTGAAAAATGGTTGAAGAATTATGGTTGTTAAAAGACGAAGATGAGGACGAAGATACGGATGATGACGAGGACGAAGATGTTGACGAGGACGTTGATAGTAATGTGGAGGATGAGGACTACTAAGTCCTTTTATTTCCTTTTTCTAACTCTTTTCTTTTTTTCCAAAGTGCTGACTTAGTGGAGGAGGCTTTTGCTGCTTCCTAGACCCGATTAATGATTTTTTTGAATTTTTAATTGGGAAAATAAGTCTTTTTTCGTGTTTTTTTCTGTTTCTATGATTTTTTTGTTTTTTTGAAATCCGCAAAACCTACTTTTTAACCTCTTTTGGTGTATTCCTGCTTTTTTCTTCCTTTTTTTGCCTGCGTTACTTTTATATATTTGCTTGTTTTAAACTCTCCTGAAATGGATAACAAGTTGGAAAGAATCAGACACAGCGCTTCTCATGTTTTGGCTTACGCAGTTAAGCTTCTGTACTCAAAGGCTAAGCTGGGCATAGGCCCTGCCATAGAAGACGGTTTCTATTATGATTTTGGGGGGGTTAACTTTACTCCTGATGACCTGAAGAAGATCGAAACTAAGATGGATGACCTTATTGACCAGAATCTTGTTTTCAAGAAGGTTGAGGTTTCAAGGCAGAAGGCTCAGAAGATGCTTAAGGACGAGCCTTTCAAGCTGGATCTGCTTAAGGACTTGAAGGGTAAGATTACCTTTTACCAGTGTGGTAATTTTTTTGACCTCTGCAAGGGCCCCCATGTCAAGTCAACTAAGGAGATTAAGGCTTACAAGCTTCTGAGCATTGCCGGTTCTTATTGGCGTGGCGATTCTAAGAAACCCATGCTTCAGAGGATTTACGGTACTGCTTTTGCTTCGAAGGACGACCTTGATACTTTCCTGAAGAACAGGGAGGAGGCTGAGAAGCGTAATCACATCAAGCTGGGTAAGGAGCTTAATCTCTTCAGCATGCATGAGGAAGGTCCAGGTTTTCCGTTCTTTCACCCTAGGGGTATGATAGTCAGGAACGAGCTGATTAATTTCTGGCGTGCTGAGCATAAGAAGGAAGGTTATGTTGAGATTTCAACCCCAATTATACTCAATAAGAAGCTCTGGGAAAAGTCTGGTCATTGGGACCATTACAAGGATAACATGTATTTCACAAAAATCGATAATGTGGACTTTGCAATTAAACCCATGAACTGCCCGGGGGGTATTCTTGTTTATAACACCGGTTTGCATTCTTATCGTGAATTCCCTTTAAGGCTTGCTGAGCTGGGCTTGGTGCATAGGCATGAGCTTTCTGGTGTTTTGAATGGTTTGTTCAGGGTTCGAGCTTTCACCCAGGACGATGCCCATATCTACTGCACTGAGGGTATGATTAAGGATGAAGTTATAAGAATCATTAAACTCGCTGATCGCTTCTATAAGGTTTTCAACCTGCCCTACAACTTGGAGCTTTCTACGAGGCCTAAGAAATCGATAGGTACTGCGGAGATGTGGAAGACCGCTGAGGATGCCTTGAAGTCTGCCTTGAAGGAGGTTAACATAAAGTATAAGGTCATTGCTGGTGAGGGTGCCTTTTACGGTCCTAAGATTGATTTCCACGTTCAGGATTCTCTTGGAAGGACCTGGCAGTGCGCCACTATACAGGTTGATTTTGCAATGCCTGAGAAGTTTGACTTGACTTATGAGGGCAAAGATGGTAAGAAACACCGTCCTGTCATGATTCATCGTACCATCCTAGGTTCGATTGAGAGGTTCATTGCTATCCTGCTTGAGCATTATGCTGGTAAGCTGCCTTTGTGGCTGAGTCCTATGCAGGTTCGTATTCTCACGGTTACTGATCGTAGTGTTAATTATGCTAAGGAGGTTAAGGCTGAGTTGGATGCCAACGGTATTCGTACTGAAATAGATGACAGGCCTGAAACCATTGCTAAGAAAGTGAGAGATGCTCAGCTGAGAAAAATAAATTACATAGTTACTGTTGGTGATAAGGAAGTTGATTCTAGGACCTTGGCTATAAGAACCCTTGATGGTAAAGTGACTCATGATGTTAAGATTTATTCCTTTGTTAACGACTTGTTGAACGAGATTCATAACAAACCTTGATTATCTTCTACAAAAGTTCAAATCCCCGTCTCGGCGAGTTTATTTCTAATTAGTGGTAACAAAGAGGAAGATTTATAAACAACTTATCTTATGTCTAAATCATGGATAGAAGAGAATTTTTATCAGGTTTGGTAATTTATGGTGGAGCAACTGTTTTAGCGAGTACAAGTATTCCGTTGGTAGAATACATAGATTTACCAGGTTTTTTTAAGTATCAAACAGGTAGAACCAAAAATAGCATAGCTTCAGTCGTTGCAGGACTTGTGGGACAAAAATTATATGGTAACTCTGAAATAAACCTAGAAATTCAAAAGAAATTTTTTCCGGATGCAAGAGTTACAGGGCACACAACTCCATCATCTGTAGACACATATGTTGATTTGGCATTAACTAGTGCAAGATTTATTGCCCAAAAAAATGAGTTAGGGAGCTTAGAAGGGGAAGTACATAAATCTGAAATTAATTGGAAAGTTAAACAAATTTCTGAAGACTCTTATAAAATAGCAAGATGGGGCCCAAAATTTGATGGGATTCTAAAATTAAAATTAGAAAATGATAATATTTTAGGATTATACATAAGAAAAGGGTCACATTTTGATTGGAAAGTAAAAGGTAAACACAATCATAATGGTGATACAAAAATAGAAATAGATGGTCCATTAAACCTTGGGATCATTCTCGAAGGTAAAATCACAAAAAAATAATTATATATTCGGCGTATGCCACCATCTAACGTCCCCTCTCGGCGACTTATATTTATTATCACTATAAATTAGGTGGTATAATAGAAACTTGATTATCTTCTGAGAATTTTTTGTGCTAGGCTTTTTTTGAGGTAGATTGCTTTTTCTGGGCACACCTCGTGGCAGCAGTAGCATCTTATGCATTTGCTGTAGTCAAATTCCGGGTATGGTTTCATTTCTATTGCCTTTGCTGGGCATGTGTTGTAGCAGCTCACGCATTTTGTGCATTTTTCTTTTATGAGTGCCGGTCTTGATGTCAGTTTTCTTCTCAGGCTTCCTGCCAGCGGCATTATTATGCTTTCTGCTATGCTCGTTCCAGGTCTTTTTATTTCTCCGCTTAGCCCCCCTTCTATTTCGACTTCTTTAATCATGTTTCGCTGCTGGGCTATTCTTATCATGGGCACTTCGAGTTTGAGTCCTTTTGTTATTGCGTAGTCCAATGCTAAAGCATCCTCGCTCATCGCTATAATCCCGAAGTTTTTCAGATCTCCTGCGTTCGGTCCCTGTCCTTCCATTCCCACTATTCCGTCCATTATGTTTAGGTCTGCTTTTTTCAAGGTGTACAGGTCCAGTAGCATTTTTGAGAAGTTTTCTGTGCTTTCGTATCTCATGTGCATTCCTGATTTGAGTCTTCCTGGTATTATTCCGAACATGTTTTTCACAGCTCCTGTGAATATGGTGAGGCTGTGTGTTTTCAATTTTGACACGCTTATTATCTTGTCATACTTCGCTATTTCTTCTGCTATCATGAATTTTTTTGCTATCATTCCGTTCTCGTTTCGCACTTCTTTTGGTGTGTCCAAGGGCTGCAGTTTTACTTTTTCTTCTTCTGCTACTTTTTTCATTCCTGTCTTTTCTATTACCGCATTCCACCCTTTCAAGTTACCCACATATCCTGGCGAGTCTCCTATTGCTATTTCGCTTGTTACTTTTTTGGCTTGTTTTATCACTGCTCTTACTACTTCCGGGTGTGTTGTTACTGCCTCCTCTGGTTTTCTTGCCCCTAGGAGGTTTGGTTTTATCAGCACTTTTTCCCCTTTTTTGACGAATCTTTCTATTCCGCCGAGTTTTTTCAGTCCTTCTTCTACTGCCTTTTCAGCTTCCTCATAGCTGTTGCATTTTTCTACTACAACTTTCATTTTGGTAAGTTTTTTATACTATGTTGTTTCTTGGATTTTATGCCTAATTTAAATGTATTGTTCAAGAAGCTCTGTTCTTCCAGTGAGTTGAAGGATTTTAAGGGTAAGCATAAGGGTGCTTTTCTCTATGCGTGTTTTTACGTTTCTGATGGTAATTGGCAGTATGATTTTTACAACCCCAAGGATAATTTCATAACCACCTTTGAGGTTTCCGATGTTATTAAGGTCACGCCTGTTGATCGTGCTTTTGATACTGCCTCTAAAATTTCCGGGCTTGACCTTAAGAGGATTAAGGTTGATTACGATAAGGCTTTGGATGTTGTGCAGAAATTCATAGCGAAGCAGTACCCGGGTGACAAGTTTTTCACCAAGACCATTACCATCCTTCAGAATTTGCAGGACAAGGTTATATGGAACATGACGTTTCTTACCTCCACTCTTAAGCTTATCAACGTTAAGCTTGATGCTTCTTCCGGTAAGGTTTTGTCGCATACGGAGGAGTCTTTTCTTAGCATGAAATGATAGTAAAAATTGATTACAAGATTGGTAAGCCTTACTTTGAGCGTTTGGCTGAGATTGAAAGAGTGGTAAATCTTGAGATTGAGCGCCGCAAGAAGGTGGTTGATTTAGACACTTACATTAATGAGAAGGCAGATTCTATAGTGCACGGAAGCGTTGTTAATGATCACGTATGTTATTCTTGCTTAAGGCCTATCTATTTGGAGGAGGATGAAGTGACTTTTATCGAGCCTTCCCCAAAGGGGAGGGGTGGGCATACTTATCTCCATCTCAGTTGCGTTAAGCAAAGGTTTAAATATTTGTTAGTTTTTTAATTCTCGTCGTTGGTGCGTTTATGGAAGAAAAAAGTTTTTTTATGGTAGATTTTTGGGACGTTCTCGATGATGATCGAAAAGAGCGTCATCTTATTAGGAAGTATCGTTTTATTAAGGGCAAGGAAGCCATTGTTGAGGATGAAAACAACAACATGGTCTATCAGTTCAATTACGTGATCAGGAAGCGTGATTCAAGGAACATGTGGATCCTCCGCCTGATTGACCTTGAAGAGGAGGTTGTTACCCTCTACGAGCTTGATCAGTAAACTTCTATTGTTTTTTCGCTGCTTTTCAGCCCTTTTACTATCCTTATGTTTTTGTTCAGCTCTTTTTTGAAGAGTTTTATTATTGCCTTGTTCGCTTTTCCTTCTATGGGCTTTTCTTTTATGCTTACCTTGTAGGTTTGTCCATCAAATTCTATCTTGTTTTCTTTTGCGTTTGTTTTTACTTTTAGTTTGTATAGCATTATTATAGTTAAGGGGGAAAAGTTTAAAAAACATTCACTTGTAGCATCTGGGTAAGATGACTACGATCTATGAGGATTTTGTGAAAAAGCTTGGCACCATTCATGATGGTAATGGTTCTCATTCTATAGATGATTTTGTAAAGATTTTTGATGAGCATAAGCTCACTCTGGACCGGGCTTTTGAGGCTAATGCTTTGTATCCCTTTGATTTGAGCGCTGATGACTTGCTTGAAACCGTTAGTATTATGAAGGATAGGTTGTCCCTAGTCAAAAAAATGATTGATAAGGGTGAGGCTTACGGTAAGGGTCCTGTTGGTGGCACTGTTATTGATTTGCAGATAGGCGGTTATGGTTTTAAGTTTGTTTTTAGGAAGGATGACATTGTTAGGGCTGTTGATTTCTTTGATCGTGTTAAACCATCAATTCAGGACAACGTTGTTCGCTTTAGCATTATGAGGGATTTCTTTTTGGATTACATAAATCTTGATGTCCTGCCTAATCCTTTTTTCAATGGAGAGAAGGTTTATCTTGAGAGGGGCAAGATTATCATTCCAACTCAGCTTGAGTTTCCAGGTTATCATGTTTTTAACATTTCAACTTTTAAGTGTGGTGATTGCGGCGGTGAAGATGTCGAACTTTCTCCCTTAACGAAAAGTGGTTTGGGTTCTCTTGAGGAGGCTATCAAGCTTCACATTAATCCTACTTCTGACGAGAGTGTTGCAATTGCCAGTAATACCGAGTATGTTCCGTTGGTTGAGACTGTTTTGCCTGTTGTTGAGCTGAAGTATCTTAAGGGTTTGAAATCAAAGAATTATTCTTAATCAAAAGTTTTATAATCGTTTTTGCTCTCTTTTTTGTTATGATTACTCTGTCCCCGTCTAAGCTTAATCTTCTTGAGGAATGTCCCAGGTGTTTCTGGCTTGATGTTAATAAGGGTGTTAAGAGGCCTCGGGGCCTTATGGCTTCTATCGTTATAAAGATCGATTCAATAATTAAGAAGTATTTTGACAAGTACGAGCAGCGTGGTGAGCTTCCCCCTATAATCAGGGAGCAGGTTAGGGGTAAGCTTCCCAGTGGCATGCCTAAGACGCTTTACTACGACTATGGTGATGTTAGGTTGATGGGCCGTCCTGATGAGTTTTTGGAGTTGGAAGATGGTTGCATTGTTCCTTTTGATCATAAGACTAAGAGCAAGGAGCCTGACGAAGTTCATAACGCTTATCTTTTGCAGATGGACGTTTACTCTTTTCTTTTGATGGTTAAGGGTTATAAGACCACAGATAAGGCTTACTTAGCTTATTACTATCCCTGCGACTGTGATGTTCACGACGGTCTTGATATGAGTTGTAAGGTTGTGGAAGTTAGAACAAACTTTGACAGGGCTAAGAGGGTTATCGATAAGGCAGTGGGTGTTTTGCAAGGTGACATGCCTAATCCTGGTTCTGAGTGTGAGTTTTGTAGGTGGAAAAATAATGCTAAAGTATAGATCAGTTATATTAAGCCTTGTTCTCTTAAAGTATCAAATTCGAAGGCAGTACGGTTATTTTTGAAGTATTCAGTCCTTTGCCTCTTTGATTCCTCATAAAGTATACCACCAGGTTTCCAGTCATCATTAGTTTGCCAATCATATTTCCAAAAAGAGGGTTTTATACCTATTTTTAGTAGTTCTTTTAGTGCACTATCCTTTGTTACATCATCAGCGTAAACGCATAAAACTGGTAGAAAGTGGGGTAATGGATCATTATTAGGGTACCTTTTGTGGCTTATCTTAGCAGCATATACCTTTCCTTCCAAGACAAGATTATTAACTTTAGAAAAAAATTCATCAATTTGGTCTAAAGGTATTCTAACAACCCATTTACCGCAGCTATTTTTATCTTTTAATCTATTTTTAGGGTTATACGAATACGCCCAAACTGCACCGCCCATTATCATATTTGTAGTTTTTAAGAACCAATATATAAACTTTACGGATATAATCATTAAATAGTGGTTACAAACAATAAAGTTTAAATATAAGCCCGTTATCTAGGAGCTAACATTTTTGTTGCCTCAATATGCTATTTAAGAAAGCATACGTAAATTATACGTACTTAATAAAACCTATAGGAGGTAGTTGAAAATGATACGAATGGGAGATGGAACTGGTGGGAGTGGTTCATTTGGTGGAGGTGCTAAAAGGGCTTAAGTGCCCTTTTATACAAAAATGAAAAATAACGGCCTGAACTATTTTCTAGCAGCAACTTATTTAAGTGAATGTTCTTTTAGCAATTACACTCATTTCCTAAATAGATTTTCTAAAGAATTCGACGGGTTAGTCAATTCTAAAGAAGTTCAAAAAAAATTGAATAGTTTAATATCTAAATTATCAAAAAATAATGGAAAAATAGGGCAGGTTAAAGCCCAAAATCTTCTTTATGTTCAGGATTTAATTAAAATAAAGGAAAATTTAGAACAATTAGATTTTAAAAGTGATGTACAAAAACTTATAGATGATGACTATAAAAAAATTAAAGATTTGGTAATAAAAAATAAATTATCAAAAAAATTTCCAGAATACTTTATAGTAGAGAATTTCCCAACACCATTTGAAAATATGGAATGGACTGCAGCTTTTTTTGAAGAACCTGAAGAAAAACTTTATGGGATAAAGAAAGGGGTATATCTAAAAAGAAAATATGTTAAACCATTTTTATCCTCATTTATTTTAGCTCATGAATTAGTTCATATTTTGATAGGTTATAATTCACCAGGTAAGTACAAAGGAGGGATAAGCAGGGGTTTAGAGGATGGTATCTGTGACTTATATGGGTCAATGTATTTAATAAGCAGGATAATGGATCCAAAAATAGCAAAGAATATCATGTTATACTCATATTACAGTTATAATAAAGAGCAGAGATTTTCAGATTTGTATATGGAAAATTTAAGACAAGCTATGGTAATTTATAAGCATTATGGATTGCAGGGCATTACTGATCTTATAAGAAATGGACGTAAAAAGATTCTAGAAATTGAAAGATTATGTTTGCAAGGTAAATACGACCAGATGCAATTAAAAAAAGGCCAGTGGGATAGAACATTAGATGAACTGGTAAACAGTCTTATAGCAAAACCTAAAAACCTGGTAGTAAGCCCATTAGCTTATTATTTAACAGGTTTTAATCTTGCTAATAAAGACGTAGATGTAATAATAAAAAGTTTAAATTTGGATAAGGAAGAAGCTCAAAAGTCTTTAAAGGAGTTACAAGAAAAGGTTTTTTTATTAATTGTTAATAAGGGTAGAATAGACGCTGATTCATCTAAGCTTTATTTAGAAACTGGTGCATTAAGGTATGAAAATTAATAATCTACAAAAAGATCTTGTACATCGTAAAGTGTGTGCTAGAGCTAATTATTTGCATAAAGTTTTTGCTAAATTATGCCCTTCTACACCTAATTTAAGCGAAGAAGAGTTGGGAGGGCGTTTAAAAGCATTTTCAAAGTTATTGAGTTTAAATAAAATAGATTTTAGAAAAAATGGAACTTTAGAGGAATTTAAACAAATCAGCAATATAAAGTCAAGGTCTGGAAGGAAAAAGTTTTTAGACAGTTTAGTTGCCTTAAATCTGTTATACAAAGATGAGAAAAAAGGGATTTACCAAGTTACTCCTGAATCAGAGAAGATTTGGAAAAGCTTAATCTATTTGGTAGAAGATGTCCCTTCATATATCAACCAAAAAGAAAAATTTTCATACTGTAAGTATTATTATTTTAAAATAAATACAGACGGTGAATCTTATTGTGATCTTTTTATTAACCAGTCTTACAAAAACTTTGATTATCAAATACTAAAAGTTTTCAATGCTAGTGCAGGATCTGAAACACCCCTTTATACTTTTAAATTGTTAGGTCATTCTGATAATATAGAATCATATCAAATAACTCAGGAGGAGCCAATTCATAAATCATTTAAATTATTTCTAAAGAATCCAGCCAAGATTGGAGATGACGTGAATATTTGGTATAGATACGAATGGCCTGGTATGTTTCTTAATAGTTGGAAAGAATGGGACTATTCGCTTACGATAAAAGAACCTATAAAATTGTTAATATTCCATATAATTCTCCCTAAAGAACATATGATAAATGAAGAATCATTTTGCCTAAACCAAACAGATTTACAAAAAGATTCAAAAAAAATCGGAGAGTTTATCAATCACGAACCTATAGTTTTGGAGAATTCGGATAATAAAGAGATTATTTGGAAGATAGAAAATGTTCCTTCTAATGTAACTACAAGAATAGGATGGACGCATAGCTAACAGCTAACACTTCAGTTCTCTCAAAGTAATTAATATAGAACTTAGTATTTCTATAATGCTAAGAGGTGGTAGGAGCCTATGCATGAAACAATCCGATCTCTTAATCATTTCAAACCTCAGGCTTAATGCCCGTGAGTCTTTAACTTCTATGTCCAGAAAAACTAGAATTCCTGTCTCTACTATTTTTGACAAGCTTCGTGAGAACGTTAATGGTATAATAAAAAGGTCCACTGTTCTGCTTGATTTTCACAAGCTCGGCTTCCCCACGGTTTCTACGATCCTTATGAAAGTTAGCAAAGAAAACAGGGAACAGTTGAAAGAGCACTTGCAGAAGTCTTTCAACGTCAACTCTTTTTACAAGGTTAACAATGGCTACGACTTCATCATAGAGGTTGTTTTCAGGACCATGCAGGAGCAGGAGTCTTTCATAGAGAAGCTTGAAGAGAGTTACAACGTTCTCGATCTCAAAACCTTTTTCATAATTGAAGAGTTAAAAAAAGAAGAATTCTTTTCTAATCCGAAGACAATCTATCCAGAATTTTAATTTAAAAATAAAAAAAGGAAGGTTAGCTAGCTTCTTTGACTACTTGCACACCTGTCACTATGCCCCATATCCACGCTATAAAGATCAGCGGTACGCCTATTATGGCCCCTATGACTGTTAGCGTGAACACAATGCCTAGCACGATTAGCAGTAGTTGCCAGAGTCCTGTCTTTGTCTTTCCAGCTATTACGCTTCCAAGTCCAGGAAGTAGAACTATGTTTATTATCAGTCCTGCTATGGCCAGTCCCAAATTCGGTTTCTCTGCTTTTCTCACTGCTTTGGGCATAACCTTTGGCATCGCTAACATCTTTGGCATTGGCTTTGGTGCCACCGCTCTCTTAGGTGCAGCTCTCTTTTTTCTTTTTGGCATTATGCAACCTCCTTTTTTATTGTAAATATATATTTTTTGAAATGTATTATGCTATATAAATTTATCTGAAGACATTATGGCTTCACTAAACAATAAAGAAAAAAGGGGTTTTGGGCGTTCCAGTCTGAACATAAAGGAGGAAAAAAGAGGTGATCCCAAAACCTACCCTTACTCATAGTTGGAACTCTG
>JBDRNX010000006.1:0-18614 GCA_043810595.1 archaeon | reverse complement strand
AGGTTTGTTGAGGTTGCTTCGCTTATGTTTTGTAGGGTTATGTTTTCAGAACTAACGTTTAGGGTTAGCATCAAGCCTAAGAGTAGCATGGTTAGGATGACGAAGAAGAACCATCTTGTTTTTTTTCTTTTTCTGTGTTTCAGTTTGTCTTCATTTTTCCTGGCTTCACTTTTAGAACTTCCCAGGTATTTAGTTATTATTTTGCCAGTCTTGTCTCTGTAGCTTGTGTAGAAATAGATTCTTCCCTTTATCTCTTTTTTATGCATTAACTAACCCCTTTTTTGTAAGTTAACAGGCAATTGAATACGAACCCCCTAAAAATTGTTATTAGAGTATCTTATTATTATATATAAAAGTTGCGATTTTGTAGGTTATCGTAGGTTAATTGTAGGTTATAGAACTTTCTTTTACTATTTGATGGTAAGAATTGTAGGTTAGAACTGGAAAGTTATTTTTTCTTTTCAGGTTCTTTTTTCATTTTGGCTATCAGGTCTGGCAGCCCTGTTCCCAGCGGTACGGGTTGGTTCAAAAGTACGTTTTCTATTACAGAATTCAGGTGGTCTTCCTCGCCAACAAGTGCTGCGTTTATTATGTGTTTCATTGGCGTTTCGAATGTTGCCCTTGCCAGTACTGATTCCTTCTCTCCTGTTATCCCGCTTCTTGTTATTCCTCTTATCTCTCCTGTTGCTGTCATTATGTCTGCCAGGAACATGATGTGTCTTATGTCCACGTCCAGTCCTTGGTCTTTTATTACTGTTGATGCTTCGTTTATTATTGCCTGTCTGCCTGCTTCTATCCCCAGCACTTTTGCTGCTTCGAATATGTTGTTGGTTGTTGTTCTTGTTCCGTCAACTTCCTTAAGTTCCAGTACCTCTTTCAGGTTGGATCCTGCTGTTATTATTACGAACTCGTTCTTGCTCTTGGTTGGCATTACCTGTTTTATGCCTGGTGTTCCCTTTATCACGAGTTCTTTCATCTTTTCCTTGAGTTTGTAAAGTTCTATTAGGCTTGCTGCTGTTTCTTCTCCTTCCTTGGTCTTTAGCTTTGCCACAAATTCGCCTTTTTGTTGTTTTATGATGGCTGTTTTTATGGTTGATACCGTTTTGATTATGATTTCTTCATCCACGCCCAGTTCCTTCATTCTCTTCTTGTTTGGCTTTAGCTCTATCTGTGATTTTGCCATGTTTATTAGGAATTCTGAGATTACTTCTTGGAGTTTTATCTGTTTTATCAGGGCTGCTACCTTTCTTACTTTGTCAGGCTCGTTTCTTATGTCCTTGTCAAGGTATATTTCCATTGCAGGTGTTTTTATTTCCTTTCTCGCATCAAGTATTTCTATCAGTCTTGGCAGTCCTAGTGTGACGTTCACTTCTGCTACTCCTGCGAAGTGGAATGTGTTCAAGGTGTTGTGTGTTACAATCCCTTCGTGGGTTGTGAATGTTTCCAGTCCAGGCACTGTCAAGTCATAAACATATTCCTTGCTTGGCTTTACATAAGTTATTTCTACTATCTCATCCCAAATTATGTCAGAGTTAAGCATTCTTTTCATAATATTTATCTCATTAGTTATATCTACTTTTCTTTGTTTTGAAAGCCTCTCAAATAGCTGTGCATACCTATGAAGTGCTGTCCTCCCAATTTTTTGTCTTTTCGTGAAATTGTTAACATACCTTGTTGGGTAGTGCAGTTTTTTGGCTGTAACGTACAATAAATCGTCAAAGCCTGGTATCATATCAGTGTAATCTTGGGATTTTTTGTTCCAGAAACTTTCTGCCATTCCTGCTAGTTTTTGTAGAGATTCTTTTTTGTGTTTTATGTCGGAGCCTATGTGTTTTAGGAATAAAGGAGCATATTTGTAGGGTATCAGCAGCCAATGCTGTCCATTTTTGTCTTTTGTTTTGAAGGAGAATATTCTGAATCTTGTTAGCAGGAGCGCTATCCCATCGATAAGATCTTTTGAGTTTGAGCTCACCCTTATCATCTTTCTCGAGGCATGGAAGTTTCCATCACCATCAAAATATCCTCTTAGTAACCCAGAAACAAATCCTTCTTCTGCGCTGTAAGCAAAATGCGGTACTTTTTTATTTCTTGATCCAGTGCCACATGCAGAAATCATGAATTGTGCTAGTAAAGATGATGAAACCCTAAAGTGTCTCCCCATACCGAATTCTCCTCTCTCAAATCTTTCTTTGTAATTCAATCCTATACTGGTCACGAAGTTTTTTGCGTTATCTATAAAATCATCATCGATATTGGAGATGCATACTTCACCTGGTGTTGCATTCCCTTCAGAAAGGTATGCTCCTATGAACCAGCCAAATAGCTGGTTTAGTTCCATCTTGGCAGGGATTGGTTTTGAACGGTATATTCCATACAGTGATGTTTCACCTTTTATTGTGCGTTTAGGTAGCATATAATGACTTAGCTCTATTTCGCTTATACAATTTTCTGGCAAATATTGTATCACAGGTATCCTGTCACCAACTTTTAATTCTCTTCCAGCTATTTTTACAACCTTGTTTCCTTTTCTTGTTACAAATGAATGGAAGTCAGTTGCTGTTATCTGTCTTCCAGATGCTGTTTTTATCTTAATCAATTTTTCAGGACTTTTGACCCTACAGATTGCTGATATTTTCTTCCATTCCACTTTTTCTTCATTGTTTAGTCCTAGGGTAAGTAGTTCTACATTGTTGTCTATATTTAGAACATTGTTGTTTACCCTGCTTAAGCTTAATACCTTATCTACAAATTCTCCTATTTTCACTACTCTAATCCCCCCCCTATATTTTATCACTACTTTCTCATCGTAACGGATGCACATTTGGGTACCCGGTTCTCCGAAGCTTTCTGCTGTTATCATTCCTATGGCCTCTCCAGGGCTTATTTTTGCGTCTGTGTACCTCTGCTTTAATATGTCCCTAGCCTTTTCTGCCTGTGTTTTGTTTAGTTTTTTTGCTTCTATTTCTGCTTCCATTTCCTGGGCGAGCTTTTCGGGCAGTTTTATTTCTTCTTGTGTTTTTTCGGCCATTTTATTCTCCTAGGACGTCTTTAACTATGTTTTTGACGTTTATCGTTCCGCCTTCTGTTTTTGAGATGTCTAAATTATCCTCACCATAGTTGAATTGTATGATGTTTCTGTTTGCGTCTCTTACAGTGTGATCGTATTCCACTTTGAGGTCTTGCAGCGCGTTTGCCAGCCTTCTATACATGTATCCTGATTTTGGTGTTCTTAGGGCTGTGTCCATAAGGCTGTCTCTTCCTGTCATTGCTGCGTAGAAGAATTCTACTGGTGTTAGTCCGTCTTTGAATCCCCTGCCTATGAAACCCCTTGCCATTGGGCTTCTGTCCCCTTCTTTGAATAGTGATAATGTTCTGCCTTTGTATCCTTTTTCTATTCTCCTTCCCCTGAGGGCTTGCTGGCCTACGCATGCTGCCATCTGTGCTAGGTTTAGTATGTTTCCTTTTGCTCCTGATCTTGACATTATTATGGTTGGGTTGTGTTCGCTTGAGTGCTCTGAGATTATTCCTCCTACCCTGTTTCTTACCTTGTTTAGTACTTGGAGTATCCTTAATTCGAGTGTTTCTTCCAACGTCTTGCTTGGTAGTGCTTCCATTTCTCCGTTGTTGTATTCGTCTATGAATTTCTGGACGTCTCTTTCAGCATCCTTTATCACCTGGTCTATTTTTTCTTGTATGTCTTGTGGCAGGTCAGTGTCTGATAGGGTTGTTGAGAATCCTCTTTTCAGGAGTGCTGCTATTCCCAGTCTGAATATCTGTCCCATTATTTCCAGTGTTTTGTCTTCCTTGCATTCCCTGTATAATGCTCTTATTAGTGTTCCGTTTCCCTCGCCGATGGTGCTGCTGTCTATTATCCCTGATTCCAGCTGTCCGTTCTGTATCAAAACATAGGCGTCTATGTCACATTTTGTTTTTTTGCAGTTTTCGCATTTCTTGCACCCTTTTGAGTTGCCTATGAAGTTGAAGTCTTTTGGCATCAAGGTGCTGAATATTTCTTTTCCTGTTACTGTGCTTTTGAAGTTCTTGAATTTTGAGTAATCGTCAACTCCTATTGTGATCAGCATGTTCATGGCGTCTTCTTTTGACATGCTCATCCCTTTTGTCAAAAGGTAGTTTCCTGATATTGAATCTTCTACGCAACCTATTACGTTGTATCCGTTCTTCGGTGTTATGATCTGCGTTTGTACTTGCATCAGTATTTCGGCTTCTGCCCTTGATTCCTCTGTTTGGGGTATGTGTAGGTTCATCTCGTCCCCGTCGAAGTCTGCGTTATAAGGGTTGCATACTGTGGGGTTTAGCCTGAATGATCTTCCTGGAAGTATTTTTATTCTGTGGCACATTATGCTCATTCTGTGGAGGCTTGGTTGTCTGTTGAATATTGCTATGTCTCCGTTCATTATGTGTCTCTCCACTATGCTTCCCATTTCCAGGCCGTCTATTAGTATTTGTTTTGTTTCTTCTGTGATTTTTTTCTTTTTTCCGTCTGGTGTGATTATGTAGTTTGCTCCCGGGTATTCTGTTGGTCCCTTTTTTATGAATTCTTTCAGTCTTTCCAGGTTCCATTCTGTGACTCTTTCAGGGACTGTTAGTTCTGTTGCTATCTCCCTCGGCACACCTACTTCGTTCAGTTTGAGTGTTGCGTCAGGGCTTATCACAGTTCTTGCCGCAAAGTTTACTCTTTTTCCTGCGAGGTTGTGTCTGAATCTTCCTTCCTTGCTTTTTATTCTCTCCACCAGCGTCTTCAATGGTTGTCCGCTTCTGTGTCTCGCTGGTGGTATTGATGTTAGTGTGTTGTCGAAGTACGTGATTATGTGGTATTGTAACAAATCCCATAAGTCTTCTACTATGATTTCCGGTGCTCCTGCGTTTATGTTTTCGAATAGTCTTTGGTTTATCCTTACTATGTCTCCCAGTTTGTGGGTTAGGTCGTCTTCGCTTCTTTCTCCTGATTCCAGCGTGATTGAGGGTCTCATCGTTACCGGGGGGATTTGCAGTATCGTTAGGATCACCCATTCGGGCCTGGCAAACTTTGGGTCCAGTCCGAGGAGTTCTGCGTCTGCGTCCGGTATTTTTTCCATTCTTGTTCTTATCTCTATAGGATTTAACCTTTTGTCGTCTTCGTAGAAGTTTATTGGTTTTTCAAG
Organism: archaeon; assembly: GCA_043810595.1. Lineage (GTDB taxonomy): Archaea > Nanobdellota > Nanobdellia > SCGC-AAA011-G17 > VGLX01 > JAWABC01. Next base: position 13,452 of record JBDRNX010000006.1, on the reverse strand, counting down.
TTTGTATGCTGGTTGTTTTTTTCTTCCGCAGTGTGGGCATTTTCTTTTTTTTGCTTTTATCGCTGCGATTATTTCTCTTGCTTTTCTTCTGTACGCTTCCATTCCGTGTTCTTTCTTTATTTTTTCAAGCACGAGTATGAGTCTTTGTATTTCTTTTTCATCTTCAAGTATCCTTCCGCAGTCTTTGCATGTGCTTCTGAGGAAGTCGAGTATTGTTTTTGTGAATAGTATATGTAGTACCGGTCTTGCTAGTTCTATATACCCGAAGTGTCCCATGCATTCCTTGAGCTTTTCTCCGCATGTTTTGCACCTCAACCCGGGGTCTATGACTCCTAGTCTTACGTCCATAAGGCCGCCGTCTACTGGGTATCCTTCCTTGTCGTAAAGTTCTGGTGTCACTATCTTAGCGCATGCCATTTTCTTTATTTCTTTCGGGCTTAGTAGTCCGAATACGATGCTCGATACTTTTTTGTGGATTCCTTCTATCATTTTTCACCTAATATTTGCTCTTTAATACCAATCTCGGGTTTATTCCTATTGCTTTTAACTCGTCGATTAATAATTTGAAAGCATAGCTTAGTTCTATAACTGATATGTCTACGTTTGCTCCGCATCTTGCGCAGAATTTTCTGTTCTTGTAGCTGTCGTATATCGCGAACATTCCGCATGATTCGCAGACGTATAGTGTGGTTTTGTCTGAGTCAAATCTTTCTTTTAGTAACAATGAGCTTCCGTGTGCTACAAAGCAGTCTTTTTCCATCTCTCCCAGTCTCAAACCTCCGCCTTTGCTTCTTCCTTCTATCGGTTGTCTTGTCAGGAGTTGTATTCTTCCTGAGGCTCTGCTGTGTAGTTTGTTTGCTACCATGTGTTTCAGTTTTTGGTAGTACATGTTGCCTACAAATATTTGTGCTTCAAATTCTTCTCCTGTTATTCCGTTGTACATCTTTTCTGTTCCGTTGTCCCTGAATCCCATTTCGAGGAGTTGTTTTCTGAGGTCCATTTCTTTTTCTGCCTGGAATATTGTTCCGTCGATGTGTCTTCCTGCTAGCGCTCCTGTTTTTCCTGCCAGCACCTCTATCATGTGGCTTATGGTCATTCTTGATGGTATTGAGTGTGGACTGAATATAAGGTCTGGCTTGATTCCTGATGCTGTGAATGGCATGTCTGCTTCTGGTATTATTGCTCCTACGACTCCTTTCTGTCCGTGTCTTGAGGCGAATTTGTCTCCTACTTCTGGTATTCTCAGATCTCTCAGTCTTACCTGGACTAGTTTGTTCCCTTCTTCATTTTCTGTTATTACTACGGAGTCTACTATTCCTGTTTCTCCGTGCTTTACTGTTACTGAGCTTTCTCTTCTTATGTTAGCTGCTATGCTGAACTCTTCTAGCTCTCCTAAAAATCTTGGAGGGCTAGTTTTTCCTATTATGACGTCTTCTGCATTTAGCTTTGCTTCCGGGTAGACTATTCCGTCGTCTTCTAAGTATTTGTATTCTTTTTCTGTTCTGTAACCTTTGACTTCCTTGTCTGGGATGCCTATCTCGTCTGTTAGTCCGCCCGAATATCTTAGTTCTTCTACAGCATAAGGTCTGAAGTATGTGCTTCTTGCCAGTCCCCTGTCGACTGATCCCTTGTTTAGAATGATTGCGTCCTGCATGTTTTGTCCTTGGAAGCTCATCAATGCTACGACCATGTTCTGTCCCGATGGGTGTTTTTCGAATTCTATGATGTCGTGCATGAATGTTTTTACTATTGGTTTTTGTGGGTAGTGCATTACGCTTACGTCTGTGTCCATCCTTAGCAGGTAGTTTGATGTGTACATTCCTAGCGCTTGTTTCTGTCCTTTTGATCCCCTGTTCAGTCTTGCGCTCTGTCCGTAGTTTGAGTATGGCACTAATGCTGTTACAACCCCTACTATTGTTGCTGGTGATATTTCTACATGTGTGTGTTCTGGTGTTATGTCCTCTTCCTTTAGTGCTACCAGTGCGTTTTCTTCTTCTGCCGTGTCCAGGTATTCGATTACGCCTTGGTTAACGAGTTCCTTCCACGTCACTTCGTTCTTTTCCAGTTGTTGTATTATTTCTTTGGTTACTTTTGAAGTTCCGTTCTCTACCACTATGAGTGGTCTTCTCGCCCTTCCTTTTGAGAAGTCTACGTAAACCTCGTCCAAATTTTTGTTGTAGTAAATATTAACTAGTGATGGTATTTTCCCTTTTCTTCTTTCTTGTTTGAATTTCTCTATGAATTCCTCGGAATTGTCCACGGTTCCTACGAATTTTTCGTTTACGTATACGTCTATCATTTTATTTTACCAGGTTTAGCCCGCAGCCCTCCAGTAGTTTTTTTATTTTTTCTTCTTGTACCTCTTCTTGTGATATGTTGCATAATGATGCCAAGTTCTTCCTTAGACCTATTGATGTTCCTTCTGGCGTTTCTATAGCACATAATCTTCCCCAGTGCGTAGGGTGTAATTCTCTCGCTTCGAAGTTTTCTTGTGATACGCTTAACAATGATACTACCCTCTGCAGGTGTGATATTGTCGCAAGGTGGTTGATTCTGTCTATGTTTTGGCTTATTCCTTTCCTTCCGCCTACCCATGATCCTGTTGCCATGGCGCTCAGAATTCTTGATGTCAGCAGTTTGTCCCTGATTATGTTTTTCACGGATGAGAATTTTCCTCTCTTTACCAGTCTTTGGAAGTTGTATAGTATGTCGTTGATTAATACTCTCAGGTTCATCCTGAAGAGCTCTGCTAGCAAATCCCCGGATAGTTGTAGTTGTTTGTTCATGTAGTGGTCTTTGTCTGTTGTTTTTACTCTTCCTTTTGATACCATCAGGAATTTCTTTACGAGTTTGCATAGGTTGTATGCTTTTATGAGTCTGTCTTTTGGGCTTGTCCCTAGGTGTGGCAGCAGGTATTTGTCTAGGTTTTCCCTTGTTTTTTCAAGCTTGATGTCTTTTGGTTGTGTTATCCTTAGTTTTTTTGCTATGAATTCTAGGGCGTCTTCGTCTGTTTTTAGTTCCAGGCTGTTGTAGAGGTTTATGAATATGTCGTCGTATTGTCTGTCTTTTGATATGAATTCTGTTATCTCCTGGTCTTTTGTTAGCCCGAGCGCCTTTATTACTGCTATTACTGGTATTCTTTTGAATCTCGTGAAGCTTAAGTATATGATGCCATCTTTCATCTGTTCTACTGCATGGGGTATTCTGTATGGTCCTCTTGCTGAGAATAGTTTTGCTGTGTACTTGCTTGGTCCCACTTTATTTTCTTGTATGAATACCCTGTTTGATGCCAGGTCTTCAACTAGTATTAGGACTCTTTCGTTGCCGTTTAGGATGAAATAACCACCGAGGTCATCAGGATCTTCTCCGTGTTTTATAAGCTCTTCTCTGCTTAAATTATATAGATGGCAGTATTTTGATTTGAGCATTATGGGTAGTTTTCCTATTTTTTGTGTGAATGCCTCTCTTTGCACGCCGTCTATGTGGACGCTTACATCGACGTATATGTCCGCAGAATAGCTAAGTTTTCTTATCCTTGCTTCATTTGGGTAGATGTCTCTTTGGCTTCCGTCTGCTTCTGTTATTTTCGGTTTGTTTACCGTGAGTTTTTCGAATTTTATTTTGTATTCTTGTGCTTCTTGTGGGATTATTGCCGGTACTGCGTCTCCCATATCTTCCAGTATTTTGTGTATTTCCCCCTCCACAAAATTGTTGAAGCTTACTATGTTTGATTCTATTAAAGAATGTTCTTCGAAGTATTTCTTTATTAGCAGATTGGTTTTGTTTTCAGCCATTTATTACCCCCCTGTAGAATGGGTATTCACCGTATGTTGGGCTTTTTCTCATTATTTTTATGACGTCACCAAGCTTTGCGTTAAGTTCCCTTATTGCCGGGTCGCTTTTTCTTATGCTCGGTAGTTGTTTTAGAGAAATGTTGTATTGTGTCAATACTTCTTGTACCTCTTCTTCTGTCATCTTTGTGTGCTTCGGTACAAACGAGTGCTTTGTGACGTCGATTTTTGGTTGTGTTTTCATCTTGTTTTTGATTATGAATGGACCGGACGGGATTTGAACCCGCGACCACCTGATTTCCTTGCTTGGTTAAAAGTTTCACCTAAAATGATTATGATGATCTTCTCTCCTCGATTTTTCAGGTGCTCTGTTCCAAGCTGAGCTACCGGTCCTCCAAAACGCCCTGACCGGGACTTTCGATTGTTGTTTTTCGAACCCGGGTCGCGGCCTGACTGCGTTCTAAGGCTTTTTGTTTGTCCTCAGCCTTGAAACCTCGACAGGGCCGCATGATTGGCCTCCAGGTGAATTTTTTGTTTTGGATTAGGCCGGACTACACCATCAGGGCATTTATCTTTCTAAAGCGCAGTTTTTTGTTGTCTATTTTGTAATTTGTTCGGCATTTCTCTGCTTATTAAGTCTCTGCTGCCTATAGAAAGATTTTGTCATCGCTTATTTGGGATTTTTTAAGTATATATAAACTTTTCTATTTAGATATTTAGAACTATTCTTGTCTGGTTCACTAACAGGTATATACAAAGTTAAAATACTATTTAAATAATATTATGCTGCAGTATATATTTCAAGAATTTTTTGCTATATGTTGTGTATTATGATAAAATGTATCCCACCTCCCGGACTCGAACCGGGAACATCTCGGTATCGGCTGACTATTTTTCATGCCTAGTCTTCTTCAAGACGTGGTCGAATAGTATGCTACAGCCGAGTGCTCTACCAATTGAGCTAAGGTGGGTGATGAAAAAGGTGCCAATTTTGTTTAAAAAAGTTTCTATTTCTCAATCACAGAAATCTTTATATCCTAATCCCTCGCAATTTTACGTATGCCGGAAAGGGTTAATAACGTTGAGGAAAATTACGTAATCAGCAAGAACGGTAAGAAGTTTCTCTGTACCCTGGTTCACGTGGCTGATAAGAATAGGCGTACTGTCGAGAGGAATATCTGGTTCAGTGAGGCTGATCGTGATGATTTGTTAGGTAGGAGTTTGGATAGGTTGAAAAGATCGAATATAACCCCTGATTTTTATTTGGAGAAGTGGCCTCAGGATTCTTCCCGTCATCTCAATTCTTTTTTTGTTAAGCCTCCTATTGTTTACTTGAAGATAGAATTTTATAAGATTCTTAGGGAGATTTAGTCTTCTTCTCTTTTATATTCTGCATAGACTACTAGGCTGTTTGATTTTTTGTCCATCACTGTTTTTCCTTTTCTGAATCTCATCATTGCTGGCGGCAGTATTACGGTTCCGAATATCTGCAGGCTTGGTTCCACCTTGTAGGATAGCAGTCTTTCTTCCCCTCCTTCCAGGCTTTCTATGTTCCATATGAGTCTGCTGCTTCTCTCTCCTTTCTGTATCTGGTTTGGCTTCAGGGTTCCGAATTCCTGTGCTGTTTTGAGCACGCTGGGTAGTATGTCTATTACCTTTATGTCTGTTATCTTGTTTCCTGTTCTGTTCTTGACGTGTAGCAGGATTTTCATTCCCAGTATTTCTCCTCCCTTGCCCCTTACTTTTATTACGTGTTTGCTTATTCCTATGCTTCTCTTTATCTTCCACACTACTATTATGAGTATTATCATGAGTACTATTATCGAGTATACGAACGGCCTGTAGTCCGTTGTTATTGTTATGGTTCTTGTTTCGCCTGGTGGTATGTCCACCATCCATTCTACTTTGCTCTCTCCCACTATCGGTTCGGGGTCAAATTTTGTTAGGGTTCTTTGGAATCTTGATATCGGAAATTCGTATCTTTCTGTTGCTATTACATTGCCTTTGTTTGTTTTGCTTACTTTTATGGTTCTTATGAGGAATTCTGATTCTGTTGCGATTTTTTCTTCTATATCTGGGTTTCCTACAACGTCAAACATCTTTGTTAGCTTGCCCATCAGTTTCTCGCTCTTGTAGACTGATATGCTTACCGAGTATTTTCCTGGTTTCTCGTCTGGCTTTAGCTTGAATTTTATGTCTTCTTTGCCCTCGTCTGTCATGTACATTTCTTGGTGGGGGTAAAGTCTTTTGTTTGTGAAGTCTTGGTCGAAGAAGTTTGTTGTGACGTATGTGTTTATCGGTGCCAGGATCATGTTTGCAGTGTTTTTCAGCTTTAGTTTGTATGTGTATTCTTTGCCTGGCATAACTGCTTCTGGGAAGTCAAGTTCTACTTTTATCGGGTTTTCGGGTGGTAGCACGGTTATTGCTATCGGGTATTCTATCCTTTCGTCCGTTGTTCTGGATTTTATTCTTATTATTGTTTTGTAGTTTCTTCCCGGTTCTATGTCATCAAGGAGGTTGACTTCTACTATGGCCTCTCCTGTGTCGTGTGCTGCTATCACCAGTATGTCTGGATTTATCAGCACGTCTCTGAAGTATGGTGAGAATGGCGCATAACCTAGTGGGTCTTTGCTTATTACGAATGTGTCATCCCTCTGCGTGTTTGTTATCATGAGTCTGAATTTTGCTGTTTCCCCTGGGTAGACTTTTTCTGTGAGTGCTTGATGTGTTACTACTATGTCTTCTGCGCATACTATGAAAGAACTTAGCATAATCAGCGTCACTAGAATCAGTTTTCTCATTGGGCCACCTCTTGTTGTTTATAAATGCTTACTTATATTTAAATATTGTTGTTATATCCTCTTTATTATTCTCGGCAATTCTGTTGTCATGTCTATCAGCACTGACGGCTGGTTGCTCAGGGTTCCGTCATCTACTACCAGGTCTACAAATTTGAGGATTCTTTTTGGTATCTTCCTTATGTCATTTACCGCTTCCTCCCCAGCCAGATTGACACTGGTGCTTATGAAAGGTGTCTGTGCTTTCTGTATCATCGTTGTTATTTTGTGGTCTGGGATCCTGACACCTATTGTGGTTCCGTTGGTGGCATGCCTTGATACTATCCCTTCCATTTTGGTTTTTAGTATGAATGTGTAAGGTCCGGGTAGTTTTTCTATGTAGTTTTTGTTGGGGACCTCAAAGTGGTCATATATCCACTGCCTTGATGGGGCTATTATCGAGAATGGCTTTTCTGTCCTGTTTTTTATCTCCCTTATTTTCTGCACAGCATGGCTGTTTTTTGCGTCGCAGCCTATTCCGTATATCGTGTCTGTTGGGTATATTATTATTTTTCCTTCTTTTATCTCTTTTATTAGTTCTCTCTCTTTGAGTTCGTTCATTTTTATTATTTTGGTCATTTTTTACCCCCTCTTCCTGAACATTACCTTGTAACCACTTCAAAATAGGCACATACCGAAAGGTTTATATATTAGTTATATATTCCTAAAAGCATCACCTCTTTTTTCCCCAGGAAGATGCCTTAGGGTGTCTTCCCAGGGTTTTTTTATCATGATATTATTTCTAGTGTATTTTCTGTCTTGCTTCTGTCTATTATTCCTGCTCCTATTCCCCGTCCTATGTTGTAATAAGACTCTGCTGATAGCCTTCCTATCAGGTCTATGAGTCCTTTTCTTTCCTCATAGCGTACGAGTTTTGCTTCTTTTATTCCTGCCAGTTCCTTTGTTATCTTTATTGCCACTTCTCTGTCACCTAGGTAGTCAACTAGGTTTATTTCGTAAGCTTCCATGCCCAGGTAAATCCCTGCTTTCCCAACCTCTTTCATGGTTTCTTCGCTGAGGTTTCTGTTTTCCTTTATTTCTTTTAGGAAGTAGGCTTGTATTTTGTCTATCTTTTCTTGCAGCATTTTTCTTTCTTCAGGGGTTAGTTCCCTGAACGGGCTTCCTGCTTCTTTGTATTGTCCTGATTTCAGTTCCTCGTATCCTACTCCGTATTTTTCCATGAGTCCTGAGAATTCCAGGTATGAGCTTGTTACTCCTATGCTTCCTGTTATTGACATCTCGTCTGCTACTATTTTGTCTGCTGCTGACGCAACCCAGTATGCTCCTGAAGCGCCGACTTCTCTTATCAGCGCTACTGTTGGTTTTTGTGTTTTCTTCACGGCTTCTGCAATCTCCTTCCCTGCAAGTACTGTGCCGCCTCCTGAGTTTATTTCAAGTATTATTCCATTTACGCTAGGATCTTTGTCTGCTTGTTCTATGAAGCTTGCTATTGTCCTTGACGATGCCCCTGTTTCTCCTAGTAGTGATTCGGTTTCTTCTCCTGCTAGGAAACCTGTTATGGGTATTATTGCTATTTTGTTGCTTACCGATGTTTCCTCGAATTTGAGTAAGTTTGATAGTGAGAAGCTTACAAGCCAGAGTATGACTATTACGAGTAATGCTATTCCTATCTTTCTCCTTGCTTCGTTCATATGGTGAACCTCTTTTCTATAACTCTTGTCTTGCTAATTCTTTCCAAGAACCTCTGTCTGTTCCCGATTATTCCTATGCAGTCTATTAATAGAAGTATTCCTGATATCTTGCTTATGTTCCTTATTATACACTGGCTTAGTGTTAGCGTTTTTTCGTCTGACTTTACGTAAATGTTTAGAATCATTTTTCCTATGCTCTGTCTTAGTTTGTATTCTAGTATTGCCCAGTATGCTATCGTTAATAGGGATACTATTACAAATAGTATTGCCATTTCCGGCAAAGTTGCCCTTATTGCCTCTTGGTTGCTGCTTATGTAGTTGTACACTTGCATTATGTTGTTGCTTTGAAAGTCCACACTTAACCTTACTATTACTTTTTGGAAGGGCCATATTATGATTATGTTTATTATTATCGCATCAATGATGTAGGCTATAACTCTTTTCCAGAAGCTAGCGTTCACCTCGTTCATCCTCAATTTCATCACTTTTGTTATTGTCAGTGGATATTTAAAAGTTTTTGTGCATTATATTACAATAGTAAGTCTTAAAAATACTAACTATGTGCTGAAAGTCATGGAAGGTTTTTATCAGGAACTTATCAGGGAAGTTATTGATAAGAATCTTTCTCTAGAACTAACACTTAAGCTTCGTAGGAAGCTTGCTCGCAAGCATCACCCCAAGATTTTTCCTTCAATAACCCAAATCTTGTTGCACGCTTCTCCTGAACAGTTGCCTAAGCTTAAGCATCTTATTTCCAAACCCTCCCGCATCATTTCAGGCGTTGCTGTCGTTGCTGTTATGACCAAGCCTATTAAGTGTCCTCATGGTAAGTGCATCCCTTGTCCCGGTGGTCCCTCTTCTTTTTTCGGTGATGTCCCCCAAAGTTATACTGGCAGAGAGCCCGCAACTATGAGAGGTATCAGGAACTTTTATGATCCCTACTTACAGATTTTTAATCGTCTAGAGCAGTATGTTTTGCTTGATCACATGCCTGACAAAGTTGAGTTGATTGTTATGGGTGGCACCTTTCCCTCATTCCAGAAGAGGTATCAGGAAGAATTCGTCATGTATTCCTTTAAGGCTTTGAATGATTTTTCCAGATTTTTCTTTAAGAAATGTGTTCTTGATTTTGCCAAGTTCAAGGAATTTTTTGAACTTCCGACGGAGGATATTAACAATAAGGAGAGGATTGCAAGAATTCAGGAAAAGGTTCTCAAGTTGAAAGGCAGGTCTTCTTTGTTGAAAGAGCAAAAAACAAACGAGTCTTCATTGATAAGGTGTGTTGGTTTAACAATCGAGTCGAGGCCTGATTATGCCATGTTGAAGCATGCCAATGATATGCTTAAGCTTGGCTGCACAAGAGTCGAGCTTGGCATTCAGTCAACCTACGACGATGTTTTGAAGAAGATGGAGAGGGGCCATTCTATAAATGATTCAATCAAGTCTATGCAGATTCTTAAGGACTTGGGCTTTAAGGTTAATGCCCACATGATGCTCGGCTTGCCGGATTCAAACCCTGAAAAAGACCTAGCCTCTTTGCGTGGATTGTTTTCAAATCCTGATTTCAGGCCTGACATGCTCAAGCTCTACCCCTGCATGGTTTTGCAAGGCACTAAGCTTTATGAATCTTACAAGCAAGGTAAGTACAATCCCTTAGCCACTAAGGATGCCGTCGAGATTATTGCCAAGTTCAAGTCTGAAGTGCCTCCTTACGTCCGTATTATGCGTGTTCAGCGTGATATTCCTACGAAGATGACGGTCGCTGGTGTTGATAAAACTAACCTGAGGCAGTACATTGATAAGTATATGAGAGAGCATAAGCTTAGGTGCAGGTGTATTCGCTGTAGGGAGGTTGGCAGGGCTAAGAATGTTAACAAGGTTGAGGTTATGGTTCGTCCTTACGACGCTTCAAAAGGCAGGGAGTTTTTCATTTCCGTCGAGGATGTTAAGAACGATGTCCTTGTTGGTTTTTGCAGGCTTCGTTTTCCTTCAAAGAATTTGAGAAAAGAAATCACAAAGAAGTCAGCACTTATCAGGGAGCTTCATGTTTATTCTCCTCTAGTCCAGATTGGTAAATCTCCTGGGGAAGGTCAGATGCAGCATAAGGGCTTTGGTGCCCTGCTTCTTGCTAGGGGTGAGTCCATTGCAAAGGATCACGGTTATGAAAAATTAGTTATAATTTCAGGAGTTGGTGTTAGGGCTTATTACAGGGCTCTTGGCTACAAGCTTGAGGGTCCTTACATGGTCAAGAAAGTGGGCAAAAAACCTTAACTTCCACTATATAAACCTTTCTCTTTTTTTTACTTTTTTTGCCTTCCCAGAGCCTGTAGTGACGAAATTTGGGCATTTTGGCCATACAAAGATTTTTAAATACCCCCGCCATTTTTTACTTGATTCTGGGGCGAAATTTACCTAGAAAAAGACAAGCAAGTTAGTCACAGGACTCAAAAAATGGCAGATGAAAAAAGGAAGTATTCGGCAGAGAACATTCAAGTTTTGAAAGACCTTGAAGCAGTACGTAAGAGACCTTCAATGTTCATAGGAGATACTGGTACAAGAGGTCTTCACCACATAGTTTACGAAGCTATCGATAACTCAATTGATGAGGCCTTGGCTGGCTTCTGTAACTTTATCTCTGTTGTGATTCATAATGACGGTTCTATCACTGTTTCTGACAACGGTAGGGGCATTCCCGTGGATATACATCAGGATGAGAAGAAGCCTGCTGTTGAGGTTGTTATGACTACATTGCATGCCGGTGGTAAGTTCGATAAGGAAACGTATAAGGTTTCTGGCGGTTTGCATGGTGTGGGTATTTCAGTAACTAACGCCCTGTCAAAATGGTTGGAAGTTACTGTTAAGCGTGATGGCAAGGTGCATTTCCAGCGATATGAAGGGGGTAAGCCGGTTACTGAGCTAAAGGTTACGGGTGATACCCAGGAAACTGGCACTTCGGTAAGTCTCTTTCCTGATGATCAGATATTTTCTGTTGTAGAATTTAGTTTTGATCTTCTTGCCACTAGGTTGAGGGAGCTTGCTTTCCTTAATAAGGGTGTTAAGATTTCAATCAAAGACGAACGCTCAAATGTCGAGAAAACTTATCAGTATGAAGGGGGTCTTATCTCTTTTGTCAAATATCTTAACAAGAATAAGAAGGTTTTGCATGATAAAATCATTTATCTTCAGAAGGAGGATAAGAAATTGGGCGTGGAGGTTGCCATACAATACAACGACGGCTACCTTGAGTCTGTTTTCTCTTTCTGTAATAATATTAACACTGTTGAGCAAGGTACTCATTACACAGGTTTTTCTACTGCCCTTACAAGGATCGTTAACGATTACATCAAGAAGAATAAGCTTACAGATATGAAGCTTTCTGGTTCTGATGTTAAGGAGGGTCTTACTGCTGTTATCTCTGTCAAGGTTCCTGAGCCTCAGTTTGAGGGTCAAACAAAAACTAAGCTGGGTAACTTGGAGATTAAGGGTGTTGTTGACTCTATGACTTATCAGGCATTGTCCACTTTCTTCGAGGAGAATCCTGCTGTTGCTAAGATTATTGTTATGAAGTCCATTACCTCTGCCAAGGCTAGGGAGGCTGCTAGGAAGGCAAGGGAGCTTACGAGAAGGAAGTCTGTTCTTGAATCTGGCTCATTACCAGGTAAGCTTGCAGACTGTCAGGAGAGGGATCCTTCGAAGTCTGAATTGTTCATAGTTGAAGGGGATTCTGCTGGAGGATGTTTTTCCGGAGATACTAAAGTTGCCTTGGTTGATGGTAGAAATTTGTCATTTAAAGAACTAGTTAAGGCGTATAATCAAGGAAAAGAAAACTTTTGTTATACAACTAAGCAAGATGGTAGTATAGCTATAGCTAAGATTGAGAACCCTAGATTAACAAAAAATAATGCCGATGTAATTAAGGTTGTTTTGGACAATGATGAAGAAATAATATGCACCCCTGATCATAAGTTTAAATTAACAGATGGTACATACAAAGAAGCAGGAAATTTAACAAAACAAGATTCTTTAATGCCTCTTAATAGAAGGATTTCAAAGATTGCTGGTAGGGTTACTATTAGCGGTTATGAAATGGTTTGGGACCCAAATAAAACATGGGTTTTTACTCACTTGCTGACTGATAAATACAACTTAGACAATAAAGTTTACCAAAAAGAACATGGGTCTGCAAAACACCATGTAGACTTTAATAAGTTAAACAACAATCCCACAAATATCATTAGACTACCCAAGGAAGATCATTTGATTCTTCATACAAAACATCTTGATAAAACACTTCATAAAGAAGATATTAAAAAAAAGGCTGCTGAATCTCATAAGAAACAAGAGTATAGGAAAAAAATAAGCGAATGGGCGAGACAGCCTAAAATAAAAGCTATGCTCTCAGATAGAGCAAAAAGACAGTGGGAAAATGAAGAATACAAAAAGTTTATGATAAAAAAGTTTTTAGATTTCTACAATTCTAATAAGGTTTATAGAGACAAAGTTAATAAGAAGCTTAATAAAGAACAGAGAAAATATTGGTCAAAGATAGAAAACAGACAAAAGGCGTCTGAAAAAGTAAAAGAATTCTTCAAGAATAATATACATTACAAAGGGTATTTATCCAGTCTAGCTAAAGAGCAGTGGAATGATGATAATTTGATAATTTGGAGATCACAAAAAACTAAGGGACAATGGACCCCTGAATTTAGGAAAAGAAGAAAAGAAACGTACAATAAAACGTATTATAACAAAACAATAAAATTAATGAAAAAAATTCTTGAAGATTATGGAACCTTAGATAAATTTGATGAGGTTAGGGTTAAAAATAAAGATAAGACAATCCTAAGTAAAAAAACATTTTGTTTAAGGTTCTTCAATGATGATTCTACAAGAATGTTACAGGCTGTAGAGAACCATAACCATAAAATAAAGAAAATTATAAAGTTAAATAAGAAAGAAGATGTCTATGATTTAGAGGTTAAAGGTACACATAATTTTGCCTTAGCTTCTGGTATTTTTGTCCATAATTCAGCAAAGCAAGGTCGTTCTCGTGAATTCCAGGCTATACTTCCGTTGAGGGGTAAGATTCTCAACGTGGAGAAGGCTCGCATAGATAAGATTTTCAAGAGCGAGCAAATCACAACACTAATGTCTGCTATAGGCACTAATATC
>JBDRNX010000005.1:0-15929 GCA_043810595.1 archaeon | reverse complement strand
CTGGATGATTTTTCTGATCTCGCCTCCATTCTTAAGAAGGTTCTGCTCAAGTTGAAGAAGATTAATGCTTCCTACAACTTCTACATCCATAACGCTCCTGGCAGGTCTGACTTCCACTTCCACATTGAGGTCCTGCCTAGGTTGTCTAAGTGGGCTGGCTTTGAGTTTGCTACTGACACTGTTATCAACGTTATTTCCCCGGAGGAGGCGGCTAAGTTTTACAGAAGATGATTTACAGGCAGTATGACATAAGGGGTGTTGTTGGTAAGGACCTTACTACAGAGATTGCTGAATTGATTGGTAAGGCTTTTGGCACTTATATTAAAGGGTCTGTGGTAGTTGGCCGTGACAATCGTTCTAGTTCCAGGTCTTTGCGCGATGCTCTTGTTAGGGGTTTGCTTTCTGCAGGTTGTGATGTTCTTGATGTGGGTACTGTTCCAACTCCCGTTCTTTATTTTTCTATCATCCATTACAAGAAGGTTGGCGGTGTTATGATTACTGGTTCTCACAATCCTAAGGGATATAATGGCTTTAAGCTTTGCAAAGGTACTTCTACGATTTATGGTTATGAAATATTGAAGATAAAGCGTATTGTTGATTCAAGAAAATTCAGGAAAGGGAGGGGTAAGGTGACTTATGCCAATCCCAAAAACGCTTATGTTAGCATGATTAAAGGTAAAATAAAGGTGAGTAAAAAATTAAAGATTGTTATCGATTGCGGTAACGGTACTGGTTCTTTTATAGCTCCGAAACTTTTCAAGTCGCTTGGCTGTAATGTTGTTCCGCTTTACTGCACCTCAAATTCTAACTTTCCTCATCACTTGCCAGATCCTGCTGTTCCTGAGAACTTGAGGGATTTGATTAGGAAGGTTAAGGCTGTTAAGGCTGATGTTGGTTTGGCTTTCGATGGGGATGCTGACAGGCTTGGTGTTGTTGACAGTAACGGCAAGATTTATTGGGGTGACCAGTTGATGATTATCTTTTCTAGAGATCTTTTGAGTAGGAAGAAGAGGGCTAAGGTTCTTGTGGAGGTTAAATGCTCTAGTGCATTGACTGATGAAATTAGGAAGCATGGTGGTATCCCTATATTGTGGAAGACCGGCCATTCGCTTATCAAGGCTAAGATGAAGGAAGAGAATGCTTTGCTTGCCGGTGAGATGTCAGGTCATATGTTTTTCCGTGAGAACTACTATGGGTTTGATGATGCTTTGTACGCTGGTGCCAAATTGCTGGGCATAATCTCATCAAGCAATATTAAGCTTTCTACAATGTTGAAGGACGTTCCCAAGTATTATACTTCTCCTGAGATAAGGGTCGATTGTTCCGATGAGGAGAAGTTCAAGGTGGTTGAAGAGCTTAAAGAGTATTTCAAGAAGAGGTATAAGGTTCTTACGATCGATGGTGTCAGGGTTGATTTCGGTGATGGTTGGGCTCTTGTTCGCGCTTCTAACACTCAACCTGCTCTAGTCTTGCGTTTTGAAGCCAAGTCTAAGAAAAGGTTGGACGAGATTAAAAAAGTTGTTTATGCGAGGTTGAAATGATTACTCTTGTTCATAAGTTGAGGAAGGATATGCTTCAGAAGGAGGTTGATGATGCTCATTTCCTTCTTACTAACAAGAAGGGAGGTTACACTTATTTCTCTAACACTCCTGTTTCAAAATATCAGGGTGTTTTTTTCAACGATAAGTTCAGGATGTTCAAAACCATTGAGAACATAGAGCTCCCTGTTCCTGTTACTAAAGTTGTCAACAACTTCTATTCTGTCGTTAGGGAACGTGGCATCGTTAGTGAAGAATTTTTCATGCCCCATAACTTGAATTCCCTTGTTTACACGGTTAAGAATTATGACGATTTCGTTACTGTTAATCTCGACTGCAGGGAGTCTTATGAGGGTGAAAGTCTGAATCGTGCTTATAACATCTACCCTGAGCAGGGTAAGCTAGTTGTAGAGTACGTTAAGGCGAATTCTTATCGCTTCTTCCTCGTTGTTGGCGGTTTTGTCGGTTTCCAGAATTTGAGGCATTGGCGCCAGGTTTTCTACCCATTAGATCAGCGTCGTAATTCGGATTTTAATAGGTACATTTATTCGGCTTTCAAGTTGAAAGGCAATCGCTTTGTTTTTTCATTCTCTACAGATAAGTATAAGGCCATGAAGGAATGCTCTTACGTTTTGAATAATTATAAGAAATTGATGAAAAAGCAGGAACGTTCTTTGATTTATAAAACCTCTGTTAAGAGCAAGGAGCTTAGGATGGCTTATAACGCCGCACTCAACTCTCTGAACTCCTTGCTCGTTAATGTTGATGACAAGGTTGGTTTGTTTGCTGGCCTTCCTTGGTTCTTCCAGATTTGGACTCGTGATGAGATGGTTTCCCTGAAGTCTTTGAGTAAGGTTACCAAGGTTAAGCCGATTCTTGACCGCACCCTTTCCAGTTTACTGCCAGATGGTTCCCTTCCTAACAGGTTCCCTCCCTCCCCTCTCGAGTGTGCTGACGGTGTCAGCTGGTTCTACAAGCGCTTTAACAGGGACGCTAAGCTCAAGAAGGTTGTTGAAGCTTTGCTGAAGTACCACACCAAGGACTCTTTTGCTATGAACTATTCTCTTGATTCTTGGATGGATACCGTTGACAGGCCGGGTGCTCGTATAGAGATGCAGGCTTTGAGGCTTTTGCTTTACAAGTTGCTCGGTAATACTAAGGTTGAGCGTGAGTTTACTAAGACTGAGATCATGGCGGAGGTCATAACTAAAGGTGTTAAAAAGCCTGTTTCTGGCAAGGAGCTTGAGAAAGAATTAAAGGATAAGGTAAGGGAGAAATTCTGGAATCGTATTGTTTTGTTTGACGGTTTGAACGATCAGACTATCAGGCCAAATGTTTTCATTGCCGCTTACGCCTATCCTGATTTGCTGAGTAAGAAAGAATGGGTTTTCTGTTTCCGTAATGTCATACCGAGGTTGTGGAACGAGTGGGGCGGGCTTGCTACGGTCGATAAGTACAGTCCCAATTTTGTTGACACTTACACCGGTGAGACCAATCAGAGTTATCACAACGGTGATTCTTGGTTCTGGATTAATAACATGGCTGCCCTGCTTATGAACCGTCTTGACAGGGCTAAGTTTAAGCCTTACGTGAACAAGATTGTTGAGGCTTCGATGAACGAGATTCTATACTCCGGTATGGTCGGTTATCATGCAGAATTGAGTTCTTCTAAGCAGCTTGACAGTAACGGTTGTTTGGCGCAGGCTTGGTCTAGTGCTCTTTTTGTAGAATTGGTTGATGAGCTAAGAATATAATTTACTGTAGTATCATATCTTAATATCATAAGCCCTCAAGCCCATATCTAATTGTTGTTTATTTAAAAATAAAATTGTTTCATACCCAATTTCTCTAGCAGGAGATAGTAAATGTTCTTTATTATCTATGAATAGACATTCTGTTGGTTTTAATCTTGTCCTTTCAAGTAATATCTCATAAATTCTTCTATTTGGTTTTGCATATCCAACATACCCAGAAGTTATGAAATCTCTGAAGTATTTAGTTAAATTAAACTTTCTTATTCTCATATCCATCCATTCCTTTGATTCATCATTGAGGGTATATAATGGATATTTTTGGTAAAGTTTTTCAACAAGTTCAAATGCATCCTTCTTTTGTATGCACCTGTAGTAAATTTCTATTAACTCCTGTAGTGGAATTTTGTTTTTAGCAATTGTAAGTAAATCATTAAAAAATACATCTCCTGACTTCTTACCTATACTGATATCAGGCCAGTTTTTATGGAATATTTTTACAGCAATTTCTTCACTTATACCAAGTTTTTCAGGGATTATATTATACTGAAGATCACCACCTTCAGTCCAAGCATTAGACAAAATAACCCCCCCGCAATCAAAAATTATTGAGTTTATCATTTTAGGAATAAGGGTATACTTTTGTAGCAGACTTATAAATCTTTTTATAAGATAATTTTTTACTTATTGATTTTTTGTAGAATTGGTTGATGAGTTGAAAAGATAGTTTCTAAAGCCAGGTTGTGCGCTTCTATGTAGTTCTCTACTAAATGTCTCCAGTCTGCTATCGCCGCTATTTTCTTTGCTTCCATTTTCATTTTTATTCTTTTGTCTTTTGACATTTTTGTGTAGGAATACAGGAATCTTGTCAGTTCTTCTATGACTTCCTCGTCGCTTTTCTTGTACCTCTTAAGCACGTATATCCCCTGGTTGTGGTTTTTTTGTTGTAGGAATCTTCCGAATCCTGCTAGGTCTGTTGTTACCGCTGGCACTCCTGATGCTGCCGTTTCTAACGGTGTGTATCCCCATGGTTCGTAGTATGATGGAAAAACTCCCAGATGACACCCAGTGACTGCGTCGAAGTAAGTCAGGTCTAATAATCCCTCTGTTCCTGTTAGGTACGCCGGGTAGAATATTACCTTCACCCTGTCTTCTTTTCTGTTTAACAATCCTAGTTTTTTGAATGTGTTTATTATGGGGTCGTTTCCCTCGTCGTAAAGGTCGTGCGTCACGAGTGGCGGGTCTCCTTTTTTTCCGAATCCTATTATTTTTTTCTTCATCTCATAGAGGAATGTTTTGTTGAAAAGGTCTTCTACCGTGGGTACTTTCTTTCTTACTGCTGTGTAAATTAAACTGTCTTTTATGCCGTCAAGGTGCCTTTCCACGAAAGTTTCTATGTCCCCATAATAAGTTTTGTTTTCCAGTATGGGTGTTTTTATTCCCTTTATGTCCAGTGGTATGAAGAAGAATGCTACTACTGTTTTTGTTTCATTTTCTTTTTTCATCCTCTCATTTAATTTTCCGAGTGACTGTATGAAAACGTCTATTCCTTTGTTGTGGAATTCGTATCTTCCGGTTATGAAGTAGAATAATGTATTTTCCAGGTCAAATTCGTAGTACGGAAAGAAATAATATTCTATGAAGTTTTTGATTTGTTGTTTGCTTTTTCCGTGTTTTATTGACGTTTCTTCGAAAGTTAGGAATTTTTCCATGTCCAACCCGTTTGGCAGTAAGACATCGGCCTTCCTTCCAAGTATGTGTTCTGATTCCATGGCTGTTATCTCGCTTACCGTTGTGAATATAGTGGCGTTTTGTGCCGATGCCTTTTCTATTTGGTGTTTTGCTTGGACGTTGTAGTTGTAGGCTTCCCTGTCCACGTCTATTTGTTGCAGTACCTCAAACAGCGGTCTTCCGTTTCCTGTCAGCGTCCTTCCAAGCACTGTTGCGTGTGTGGTGAAAACTGTTGCTATGTTTGCTTTGTGTTTTTTTAGGTGTAGAAGTGCTGCTCCGGCCAGCCATTCGTGGAATTGTGCTACTATTCTTTTGTTCTCCAGGGTTTTTGCTATTTCTTCTATCAGTTTTCCTGCTGCCGTTGCCCACACTACGGGTTCTTCAAAGTCGAAGCCGGCTGTTATGGAGTCTATTTTGTGGTCTTCCCAGAGCTGTCTCTTTATGTCGTTTTTTCTTGCCATCATTCCTGAGAAGTCTATGAGTATTGTTTTTATGTTGTCTACGGTCTCTTCACCGTAATAGCATAGTATTGCCTCTGCTTTTAGTTTTTCGAATACCTGTTTTAGTGTTGCTGGCGGTGCTTTCGGCCCGAACTCTACTTCTGCTTGTTTTGGCACGTAAGGTCCTACTAGGATGTAGTTTTTGTAGAATTCTTGAACCCTTCTTGCTTTTGATTTTACTACTGTGTGTATGCCGCCTATCTTATTGCAGACTTCCCAAGACGCTTCTATGAGGTAGTCTGCTTCAGGACTTATCATCTTTTCCTTATTCTTCTTAATAGTGCTATCCTGTCTTTTATTTTGTTATAAGCGCTGTCTTTGCTCTTGTTTTTCATCAAGTCTCTTGCCAGTTTCTCATCGCCAACGATGTCTCTTAGCCAGTTGCTGAAGTCTGTTTTTTCGTTGTTTGAGTGGTGTTTGAATATTTCGTGGTCCATGTTTTTCAGCGCTTCTGCTAGCTGTTCAATATTTCTTATTGTAGCTCCGTCTTTTGCCCAGAATTGGTATTCTTCTGGCACGTCGTTTAGAAATCTCTCAGCATCACCTCTTGTTACCCCTTTTGGCATGTCTTCTCACCTCTCTCTTTTTATTATGTTCTGCCTTTTTATATTTTGCTATTCCGATATGCTTTTCATTTATGTTGTATAAAGCGACTATGAACAGGCTTTCTGCCCATCCCAGTGGTACATTCTCATTGTAAACGTCTGTTTGTGAGTAGTAGAGTTCCGGTATCCCTTCTTTTGTCAGGGTTCTGGCGGCTTTTTTTATGTAGTTGTTTGCTTTTTTCTTGTTCCCCCTCTGCTCGTATATTATTGCCAGCCAGGAGAAGCCGAATGTCCATTCTGCCTCTTCTGAATAGCCGTCTGGGTTCCTGTTGTAATACCAATCATTCCTGTATCTTATCACTCCTTTCTTCTTCACGAGGTGGTATTCCACGTTTCTCAGTATTTCCTTGGCCTGGTTTTTTGTCACAACATTGTATGGGTAGATTAGTGATAGTAATGCTAGGTCCGCGAATTTCCTTTTTGATTCTCTCGGCAGTAGTCTGTTCAGGCTTTCTTCTCCTTTGTCTATCAGTTGTTGCGGTACCTTTATGTTCGTGTGGTGTTTTATCATTTCCAATCCAGCAACACATGATCCTATGCTTGATGCGTGTATCTCTTCCTCATTTTCCCACATGCCTGAATCCTCATCTTGCCAGTACTCTATGCTTTTCAGGTAGTCTACTAGTTTTTGTACTATTCTCTTGTCGTCATCGGTTTCCAGGATTTTTATCCCTTTTACGTGTTCAAGTTCTCCTATCTTGAACAGTATAGATCCTATGCTGTCGTTTTGTTTGTTTCCCCACTCCTCCCAGAATTCATCGAATGTTTCTGGGTGGTATCTTGGGTGTAGGTACTCGAATTTGTTGGTTGGTTTGTTGTTTATTGCCATGTCTATCTTGTACTCGTGTTTTAGCAGTATGTTTAGTATTGCCCTGTATGTTTTTCTTACGGTTTCCCAGTCTCCGAGCCTTTCGAATGCCAGGCAGGTGTAGAAATTATCACGCAGCCATGCTGCGTTATACCCTGTGTTTGATTCTTTTTTTGATGCTGCAAACAGGCCTGATTCGTATTCGAGGTTTTTCAGTATCTGCATGTGCTGTTTTATCAGCTTATTGTATGGTATTGTTATCATTTTCGTTTAGTTTTTTTATCAGGTGTTTTTGGAGTACGATTTGTATTTTGTCTTTCATTACCAGTCTTGCTACCTTGTCCGCCAGTTTTTCATCTCCTATTACCTGCCTTATCCATTCGCTGAAGTCGTTCTTTTTCTTATTAACATGGTATTTGAATGTTTTTTCTTTCATGTCTTCGAATACTTGCACTAGTTCGTAGATGTTTCTAACGTATCTTCCGTCGCTCACCCAGAACGCCTTTTCTTGTGATACGTTTTCAAATGCTTGGTTCATCTTCTATTCTTTGTTTAAGGTCTTCAAGTACGTTCATGTATGTTATGAAGCCGTCATAGGGGTTGCTGTATGGGTTGAAGTATTTGTGCACGTCTCCATCTTCGAACCATTTTGTGCACATGTAGTAGAAGTGGTCGCTTGTTTGCAATTTTCTCCAGTCGCTGATTAGTTGCCTGTTTTTTGTTTTCTTGACTTCTTCTTCCATGGCGTATAGTTTGTTTATTGCCGCGTGCTGCATCCTGTTGCCCAGCCAAGCGCTTAAGTCCCTTTCCACGTCTGCCCACGATACTGGGTGGTGTATGTCTAGTTCCGCTACGGGTCTGTAGCTTTCTGCTGCCTCGCTTACTGTCTTGAAGTCGTTGTGCGGATGCTTCAAAATTTCGAACGGCATCTTTTCTAAAAATTTGAATATCCCTGTGTCTTCCCATTGGTGTTCTCCGAAGGTTTCGTAGTCCATGAACAGGTTGACTGTTTGTCCGTTCCCGTTCAGCGCTGATATCCATTGTGCAAATTTCGGCGCTGTCAGTGGCCATTCTGCCCAGTCCCTGCTTGAGAACCTGAATGCTATGTCGTCTGATAGCCTGTAATTCTTGAGTAAAAGCTTGACGTATTTTGTGGTTTTTGCTTTGTAGATGAAGTTCGGCGATCTCCATCCTAGGATGTGGTCTGCTCCCTCTGCGAGTACTGTTTTGTACCCCATGTTTTCCAGGTCGTGTGCGAGTTCGTTTTTGTAGATTAACTCAGTATTTCTGAAAACCTTTGGTTTGTAGTCAAAGATGTCTTTGATTTTTTTTCTGTGCATCTTTACCTGTTCGTAGAATTCCTGTTTTGAGTAAAGGTATGATAGTGAATGATAGTAAGTTTCGCTCAGCAGCTCGACGCAGCCTGTGTTTACGAGTTTTCTGAATTGTTTTATTACGTCTGGGCAGTATTCTTGTAGCTGGTCCAGTACCACCCCGCTCATGGAGTATGATACCTTGAATTTTCCTTTTGTTTTCTCTATCAGTCTTAGTATAAGTTCGTTTGTTGGCCTGTAGCATTTGGTTGCTACTTTTTCTATTATTTCCCTGTTCTTTTTCTCGTCGAAGTAGTCTTGGTTTTTTCCTATGTCAAATATCGTGTAGTGCCTCAGCCTTGTTGGTTGGTGTACCTGGAAGTACATGCATAAGCTTACCATCCGATCACCTTCTTGTACGTGTCTATTAGTTTCCTTGCTGATGTGTCCCAGCTTATGGAGTTTAGTTGTGTTTGTCCGTTGTCTCTTAAAGTTTCGTGCAGCTCTTCATGTTTCAGCACTGCCAGTATTTTGTTTGCTATTTCGTTTACGTCCCAGAAGTCCACCTTGAGGGCATGGTGCAGAACTTCTGATACTCCTGACTGTTTTGAGATAAGCACGGGTGTTCCGTTTGTTAGGGCTTCAAGGGGTGTTATTCCGAAGGGTTCTGATACTGAGGGCATGACGTAGAGTTTTGCCATGCTGTACGCCTTGTCCAGCTCTTCTCCTTCTAGGAATCCTGTGAATAGGAAGTGGTCGTTTATTCCCATGTCTATTGTTAGGTTGATCATTCTTTCCAGCATGTCTCCTGTTCCCACCATTACGAACTTGACGTCTTTTCTTTTTTCCAGGACTTTTTTTGCTGCATAGACAAAGTATTCTGGTCCTTTTTGGAGGGTTAGTCTTCCCAGGAAAAGTATCAGTTTTTCTTTTCCCATTTCGAGTTGTTGGAATTTTTTGTGTTCTTTTTCTACTGCGTTGTGCACAACATCTACTTTTTCTGGATTTATTCCGTAGTGGTTTACTACCTGGTTTTTTGTGAAGTTGCTTACTGCCACTATCTTGTCTGCTTGCTCAAAGCCTTTTTTTTCCAGCTGGTAGACATACTCATTTACTCCATTGCCCCCTGTTCTGTCGAATTCTGTTGCGTGTATATGAACTACTAGTTTTTTTCCAGAAACGTTTTTTGCTTCTATTCCTGCCGGGTAGGTCATCCAGTCGTGGCAGTGTATTATGTCATATTCCTCTTTTTGTGCTATCAGTTTTGCTCTCTGTGCGTAGTTGTACACCTCCTGGAAGAGGTCTGCTCCGTATATGCTTCCTGCGCTTCCTTTCTGTCCCTTTACTCGCATGTAGCTTTCTGAGGTCATGTATGGTGTTAGGATTGTGGGTATGCCTATGAACTTGACGCTTCCGTAATCGCTGGCTATCAGCATTTTTACGTAGCTGTTGTCTGCCTTGTCTTTGTCCCCTCTTGGGAGCACGAATACTATGTCTACGTTGTGGTTCTTAAGCCCTTTAGTTAGGCCATAGCAAGCTGTTCCGAGTCCTCCGCTCTTGTACGGAGGATACTCCCAACCAAACATGAGAACTTTCAAATTTTATCCTCTTTTTGTCCCAAATGCCTGTATTTTGAGAGTATTCTCTTCTTTATATAATTGATTAACTATAAAAAAAGAACAAATTTATTTTACTATTCTTTAATGGTTTCTTCTTCCTTTTTTGGCTGCTCTTTTTTGGCCCTTTTCCTTAGCCATATTATTATCAGAATGGCTACTGTTGCAGCACCTATCAAGCCCCACTGGGTGCCTGTTAAACCGTAGTATGTGGTGTCTGCTCTTAGGAAGTCTATCATGAATCTTTGTATGCTGTAACCTATGATGTAGTACTGGAAGAGTATGCCTGGCTCGTTTTTCTTTTTTCTCAGCTTTATCAGCACAAAGAATAGTATTAGCAGGGTGAATATTTCGTACAGCGCTCCTGGGTGCCTTGCCACGCCTTCATACATTATGCCCCAGGGCAGGTTGGTTGCCTTGCCTAAGTGCCCCCCGTCTCCCAGTACGCATCCAATTCTTCCTATCGCATGGCCTAGTGCTATGTAAGGTGCTACCAAGTCAAAGTATACCCATCCGTTTAGTTTCTTTCTTTTTATGAATATCAACGCTCCTAGTATTCCTCCAAACAGCCCTCCTATGAATATCATGCCCCCGTTCCACACCTTGAAAACCCCTAGGGGATCTTCTATGAACATGCCTATGTTTCCTAACACATACAGGAGTCTTGACCCTACTATCGCTCCCAGCAGTATGTAGAAGCATAATCCGTAAACGTTCTCTTCTGGTATCCCTCTCTTTTTTCCGTATCTTGCTGATAGGAGTATTCCTGCTAGGAATGCCATTGCTGCAAAGAATCCCCAGGTGAATATACTCACTGGGCCTATTTGTAGAAGTATTGGGTGGTAGATGTAGTCTATTGCCATGTTATTTTTTCTTCCTGCATTTGCATTCTTTTTCCGGCTTGAGGCATTTCGGGCACGTTGCTATTAATTCCATGTCGCAATCCTGACATGTCATGCTAAATCTTTTTGCTTCTTCTTCCTTGTACCATTCGTTGCACTTGGTGCAGTGATACCATTTCATTGTTTCTTACCTTATTGTGTTGGGTTAAAAAAAGTTTCGTTTGGCTTTTCTACCATAACAATCTTTATATGTCTCTTCTTTTTTCCAATTGCCTATGAAGTTTGCTCACATGGCTGACTGCCACATAGGTGGCTGGAGGGAGCCTCAGATGAAGGATTTGGGTATTAAAGCCTTTGATTTTGCTATTGATAAGTGTATCAAGGATCATGTTGCTTTCATTCTTATTTGCGGTGATTTGTTTAACACTGCTCTGCCCTCTATTGATTTGATTCGTGACGCTGCTTCGATACTCAAAAAAGCTAGGGATCATGACATCTCTGTTTACATCATCGCCGGTTCTCATGATTTTTCTCCTTCTGGGAAGACTATGCTTGATGTTTTGGAGAAAGCGGGGTTGGTTGAGAACGTTTTCAGGTTCGAAGACGATAAGCTTGTTTTTGTGGAGGATAAAACTGGTATTAAGATTGCTGGCATGTTGGGTAAGAAGGGAGGTCTTGAGAAGTCTTATTACGAGACAGCGGACATGTCCCATCTCGAGTCTGAGCCGGGTTTTAAGATTTTCATGTTCCACACGGCCCTGACCGAGTTCAAGCCTTCGGATATGGGTAAGATGGAGTCGCAGTCTGTTGCTGTTCTTCCCAGGAAGTTCAACTATTATGCTGGCGGTCACGTTCATTACATTTTTAATAAGAAGCATGATGAGGGCTTGCTCACTTTTCCAGGTCCTTTGTTCCCCAACAATTTCAAGGAGCTTGAGGAGTTGCATAACGGCGGTTTTTACATAGTCGACCACAACCTCGATTTTGAGTATGTGCCGATTAAGTTGAAAGAGGTGAAAACGATTTTTGTTGATGCTGAAGGTAAGACTCCTGAGCAGGTTCGTTCTGAAGTTCTTAAGCATGCTAAGGATATTGATGGTAAGGTTGTTACCCTCAGGATTGAGGGTGTTTTGTCTTCGGGTAAGCCTTCTGATATTGATTTTAAGGGTTTGCTTGACGGTTTTTCTTCTGCTTATTTTGTTCTGAGGAATACGACGAAGCTTACGAGTAAGGAGTTTGAGGAGATTAAGGTTGATACTGCTGACGTTCAGGATGTTGAGTTAAAATTGATTTCCCAGTACATAGGTCAGTTTCCTCTTTTGAACATGCCAAAGGAAGAGGAGGAGAAGCTTGTCGTTTCGCTTGTCCACGCTCTCAGCAAGGAAAAGGAGGAGGGCGAGAAAAATTTTGATTTTGAGTCAAGGATTGTCAAGGACGTTATGAAGGTTTTTAATCTGGAGGGCTTATGGTAGTAGTTTTTCTTGAGGAATGGAAGCTTGAACGCCAGGTAAGAGATCGAGAAAGGAGGCTTGAACGCCTCGTTAAGGATTATGCTTCTGTGTATTATCTTTGTAAGGTTAGTGAGTTGTTGAAGTGTCGTAATCAGTTGGAAGATATTAACCCAGCTAATCCTTACATTCATCTAGCCGATGGTGTGTTGTGCGCTAAGGCCGCTGAGCCTTACAGTTCTTACGCTCAAAGTGTCAAACATTTCAATCTTTTTTTGAGGTCTTTTCCTTATGATGAGGATGCTGTTTGGTGGCGTCTTGATTCTGCCACGAATCTTGCCAGTGAAAAGCATAATACTTACTTCCTTTCCAAGATTGCTAGGGATGCCGTTAAGTCTTTTCCTCACAGCATACCCATCTTGAATGCTGCTTACGTTGCCTACCATAACGGGGTTCAGGACATGAGGGAGGCTATGAAGGTTGGTGTTAGGATTCTGGAATTGGATCCCTATGATGATCAGATTAGGAAGAACGTTAATACTTTCATTAGGATGCTTAGGGATGATGAAAAATTTTATTCTGGCCTTATAAGTTCGAGAAGGGGTGTTCGCTTTGATCATAAAAAGTGTTAAGTTGAAAAACATTCGCAGTTATCTCGATCACACTATTGAGTTTCCTCAAGGTTCTGTTCTTCTTTCTGGCGATGTTGGTTCTGGCAAGTCTACCATTCTCCTTGCCATCGACTTTGCTTTGTTCGGTTTGCGTAAGGGTTCCCTTACCGGCACTTCTCTTCTCAGGAACGGTCGTGATTTTGGTTTTGTTCAGCTTGATTTTTCAATCGATGATAGGGATGTTACGATCAAGAGGACTCTGAAGCGCACCAATTCTTCAGTCGCTCAGGATTCTGGTTTCATAATGGTCAACGGTATAAGAAAAGAGGGCACTGCTCTGGAGCTTAAGCAGGCCATTCTTGATTTGCTGCACTATCCGCAGGAGCTTCTCACCAAGTCGAAGTCTTTGATTTTTCGCTACACCATTTACACCCCTCAGGAGGAGATGAAGCAAATCCTTGTTGGCGATGCTGAGGTTAGGCTTGATACCTTGAGGAGGGTTTTTGGTATTGATAAGTACAAGAGGGTTAAGGAGAACTCGAAGTTTTTTTCTTTGAGGTTGAGGGAGAAGATGAAGGAGTTCGCTGGCATGATTGCTGACCTCGAGGAAAAGAGGGCAGAGTTGGGCACTAACGAGGAGAAGCTTGCTGCTATAAAGGGTCAGGTTGATGTTTTGTTGCCTAAGATTTCCGCTGTTAAGTCTTCTGTGGTTAAGAAGAGGGAAGACCTGAAGTTGGTCGAGTCTGAGGTTAAGGCTTTTGATGGTTTGAAAAAGGATTTGGAGTTTGCTGAGTTTGATTATAAGACAAAGTCTAAGCAGTTTTCCGATCTCAACGAGGAGCTAGTTGCCATCAACACTGATATCTTGAGGTTGAAGGAGGAGGTTAAGGGTGATTTTGATGTTGATTTGATTAACAGGGAGATTAAGTTGAAGCAGGATGTGGTTATTTCTTTTGAGCAGGAGTTGCAAAGTGTTGGTAACGATATCGCTGCTTCGCGTGCTAAGCTTGACTCTTCTAATTTTATCAAGGCCAGCATTTCCAAGCTCGATGTCTGCCCCACTTGTAAGCAGAAAGTATCAGATGAGCATAAGCGCTCTATTAGCGAGGTAGAATCCTCTAACATAAAGAATCTTTCCCAGATTATTGTTAATCTTTCAGATAAGAAGGCTTTGAAGGAGAAAGAGCTTGATGATTTGAAGAAAGCCCTCGATTCCATGAGGTCTGATGCTTCTAAAGCTGAGCTTTTTGCTTTGAAGAAAACTCACGTGATTGAGAAGGAGCTCAAGAAGGCTAAGGTTTCTGAGCAGATAGATGCTTTGAAGTATGCCCTGCATAATTTGACTTCTTTGAAGTCCTCTTTGTCAGAAAAAATAGCAAAGTTTGCTGACGTAGAGGTTCGTTTTGAGAAGGTTAGGGATGACCTTGACGTTTTGTTGGATCAGCAGCACAACTTGGAAGTTGAGAAGGCTTCTCTTGAGGTTGAAATAAAGAATTATAATGAAGTTATTGCCAACCTTTCTTCTGTCATCCAGGAGAAGTCGAGGATTAAGGAAAGTCTTGTTAACTTGAGCGGGATTCATGACTGGCTTGATGAGCATTTCATCAACCTTATGGATGTTATAGAGAAGAATATCATGCTTCGTGTCCATGCAGATTTTGATGCCTTTTTCCAGAAGTGGTTCGAAATGATTATCGATAACGAGGCCTTGAAGGTTAAGCTTGATACGGATTTTTCACCTATAATAATTCAGGACGGTCATGAGATGGACTATGTTTTCCTTTCTGGAGGTGAAAAGACTGCTGCTGCTCTTGCTTATCGTCTTGCCCTTAATCAGGTTATAAATAATCTGATGTCTGATATCAGGACGAGGGATTTGATTATTCTTGATGAGCCTACTGACGGCTTTTCTTCTGAGCAGCTTGATCGTATTAACCCTGTTTTGGATGAGTTGAATGTGAAGCAGATAATAATAGTGAGTCATGAGGCTAAGATTGAGAGTTTTGTTGATAACGTTATTAGGCTTCAGAAGGTTGATCATGTTAGCGGTTTGGTTTAGAAAAAGTTTTTAAACTTCGAAAATTATTCAACTAAATTGGGGGTGTTCCATGGGTTTGTTTGACCACATGCTTAAGGATTCTGAATCTTTGTTTATTAATCCAGATGCTTTGGACCCAGATTTCATTCCCAAGCTTATTCCCCACAGGGAGAATGAAACCAAGTACATCGCTGAGTGCATGAAGCCTCTTTTTCACAGGCGTTCTGGCCGTAATCTCTTCATTGTTGGTAAGCCCGGTATCGGTAAGACGGTTGCTGTTAAGCACATATTTAAGGAGTTGGAGAGCAAGACTGATGGCATTATCCCCTTCTACATTAACTGCTGGAAGAAGAATACTATGTATAAGATAGTTCTCGACCTCTGTGACCAGCTTGGCTATAAGTGGGTGCAGAACCGTAAGGCTGATGAGCTTTGGGGAGAGGTTGTTAAATTGATAAATAAAAAATCTGCTGTTTTCTGTTTCGACGAGGTTGATAAGCTTGAGGACGTTTCCATCCTTTATTCTGTTGCGGATGATGTTTACCACAAGGTTATTTTGCTTGTTACGAATGATAAGTCTTGGATTTCTACTCTTGACAACAGGATTAGGTCGAGGATTATTCCTGAGCTTTTGGATTTTAAGCCTTATAACTACAATGAAACAAGGGATATTCTTGCTCAGCGTATGGAGTATGCTTTTGTCAGGAATGTTTGGGGTGATGATGCCTTCAGCTTGGTTATTGAGCATGCCCATAAGCTTCAGGATGTTCGTGTTGGTCTGTTTTTGATGAGGGAGGCTGCTAACTTTGCTGAGATGGCTTCTTCAAGGAAGGTTTTGGTTGATCATACGAACAAGGCTGTTTCCAAGATTTCTGATTTCAAGATCCGTTCTACCGATACGTTGGAAGATGAGGAAAAGGATATCCTTAAGATAATAAAAGAGCATTCTGGCAAGTCAGCGACAGAGATCTATGACGTTTACAAGAATTCTTATGATAAGTCTTACCGCACCTTTCAAAGGAAGGTTGCTGACATGGAGAAGGCTGGTCTTATTTCTATGAAAGAAGGTATGTCTGATAAGGGCGGCAAGCAGTCTTTGATATTTTTTTCTGTAAGGGATTTGTCTGA
>JBDRNX010000004.1:0-10946 GCA_043810595.1 archaeon | reverse complement strand
TTTATCTTCCCCTTTTTTCGTAGAATTCTGCTTTTGGTTTTGTTTTCCTCATTAAATACTTTTTGCCGCAGGCAGGGCAGTGGTGTTTCAGGTCCGCTCCCCTTATCACAAAGCCTTTGCTACGGTAAGTGCACGTTACTTTCTTGTTCATTTTAAAAATAAAAAAGAAGGGGTTTAGTAGTCCTCTTCGGTTTCGTCCCCTGAGTCGTCTGTGTCATCGTCTCCTCCGTCATCCCCCAAGTTGTCTATATCGTCTATGTCCTCATCATCATCTGAACCTTCATCATACTGTTCCCAATCTTCCATTTTGGTTTACCTCCAAGGTTTTTTGAAGTTTTTTCATTTTAGAATAAAAAAGGTAAAAAGAGGTTTAGAAGTACCTCTTTATCTTGTTCAGCGCCTTTCCTGCTTCTTGCTTCGTTCCAAGTCCGAAGCTGAGTCCTATTGCTAGGGCAAATCCTAGTCCTAGGGCTGCTATTATTATTAGGAAAGTGTTCGTCAGTATGGAAACGTTGATGCCTATCTGTTCCAGCGCTATCAGCAGTACGATCACTACAATTACGAAGTAGATTATGCTGCTCAGCATCTTTGTTCCTGCCATCTCTGCATGCTGTTTAATCTTCAGCGACACGTAGTGTGCTACGAAAAGTCCGAAGATTAGTACCAGAGCTCCGGCTATCACGTTTGGTACCCACAGTACGAATTGCCTTAGTATGCTGCTTAGCGTACCGAGTTCCACTACGTCTACTGCTGCGCTTAAGAATATTAGGAAGATGTACCATTTTGTAATCTCCCCAAACACAGCTGACAGCTTTATGTTGCCCACCGCCTTTGTCATCTTTGCCTTCTCTATCTGTTTTTCCAATCCGACTTTGACAAGTAGTAACCTCACTCCGTGTCCTATTACGTATGCTATCACGTAACCTATAATCAGAATTAGTATAGCTATTATCAATCCGGGTAGAAGGTTAACTAGTCCCTGCCATAAGCTGACAATGGGGTCCGTTAGCGATATTCCGGCATCCGTTAAAAATTCCCAGGCCATTCTAGCCATTCACCTCCGTTTTTGTTTAGGTATTATCAAATATGTATGTTTAAAAACCTTTTTAACTACTTTTAAGATGTGCCTGTTTTTAGAAAGGTATTTATAATTTCTAATTTCTGTTATTTTTTATGTCTGTTCGTAAGCCTGTTGTTGCTGGTCAGTTTTATGAATCTGATTCTTCAAGGCTCAAATCTCAGGTAGCTTCTTGTTTTCTTTCTAAGTTTGGTCCTGGATCTTTGCCGAGTAAGAAAAAATCTGGAAAAGTTTTTGGTTGTATAGCACCTCACGCGGGATTTGTTTTTTCAGGTCCGGGTTCTGCTTTTTGTTACAAGGCTCTTGCTGAGTCCAAATTTCCGTCCACTTTTGTTATCATAGGTCCTAATCACTCTGGTTATGGTTCTGAGTTTGCTACCTTGTTTGATGATTGGGAGACTCCTCTCGGTACCGTTAAAGTTGATAAGGATTTTGTTAAGAAGTTGATGAAGGAGTGTGATTTTTTGGTCGATGATGCTTCTGCTCACATCGTGGAGCATTCTGTTGAGGTGCAGCTTCCCTTCCTGCAGTTTATTTCCGGGAATAAGACTTTGAAATTTGTTCCTATTGTTGTTTCTTCTCACGATGTCGAACTTTTCGAGACTCTTGGCAGGGCAATCGCTTCTGTAGACAGGGATGTTTGTGTTATCGCTTCTTCTGATTTCACCCATTACGGCTTGGGTTATGGCTATCTTCCTTTTACCGATAAGAGAAAGGAAAGGATGTATGAGCTTGATAAGAAAGCTATAAGCCATATTTTGTCTCTTGACGTTCCAGGTTTTGTTTCTCACATAAAAAAGTTTGATGCTACCATTTGTGGCTTTGCTCCGATCATTATTACCATGTTTGCTGTTAAGTCTCTTGGTTGTAAGAAGGGAGAACTCCTTAATTATTACACTTCTGGCGACGTTCTCAAGGATTATTCCAGTGCCGTTGGCTATGCTTCTATAATTTTTAGGTAAAAAAATTATTTCTTTTGCTTTATCGCTATGGCTATGACCACTCCTATCATGAACACTCCTAGGTAAGGTAGCAGTTCTGTTAGCACTTCTATCCCTGGTTTTATTGAAGTTAGGTATTTTGACCAGGGCTCGTTCAAAGCTATTACTATTTCCAGTACTTTTCTTATTACGAAAATTCCGATGTAAACAAAGAATATTATCATTAATCCTTCGGTTACTACGTTGTCTTTCATTGCTAAGTCCATTGCGTTTTTTATTTTTGGAAGAATTCTTGTTATGATCAAGTGTCCGGCTATTAATGCTGATAATGTGCCTATTACCGTTAGTATCCACACTTCTGGTGTTGCCATTAAATCACCCCGTTTTCATTAACCAAGTTTTCATCGATATAAATAACTTTGTTACCACTTATCAATTTTAGTAAAATTTTATAAGTATTTAAAACCGTTTTTTGTACCATATGGCTAATCTTCCGTTCATACAATTCCGAAATATCTTAAAAAAGTTTGGTGATAAGGTCGTTCTCAACGGTATTGATTTGGAAATATCTTACGGTGAGCGTTTCGGTGTCATAGGTATTAGCGGTTCTGGTAAGACCACGCTTCTTAACATCTTGATTGGTTTTTTGAGTCCAAATTCTGGTAACATTTTTTATCAGTCTCGTGATATTGTTCGTGATAGGTATAACATCAGGAAGACTTTTGGTTTTGCTACTCAAGACGGTTCTTTCTACACGAAGCTTACTGTTAAGGAGAATCTTGATTACTTCGGTAAGCTTTATGGCATGGCTCAGTCCGACATCAATCGTAGGTCTGATGGCTTGTTGAAGCTTGTTGGTTTGCATCAGGATAAGGACCTTTCGGCTGAGAATCTTTCTAAGGGTATGCAGCGTAGGTTGGATATTGCTTGTGCTATGATTCATGATCCTAAGGTTTTGATTCTTGACGAACCCACTGAAGACCTAGATCCCATGCTGAGGAAGGATATCTTGTTGTTGATTAAGAAGATTAACGAGAGGGGTACTACTGTGATTATCACTTCTCACCTGCTTACTGAGATTGAGGCTATCTGCACAAAGATTGCTATCCTTCACAACGGTAAGATTATCGAAACGGGTGCTGCTGAGCAGCTTAAGGGTCGTTATTACAAGAATGAGGAAATACATTTACAAACATCTCCTGGTAATTATGAGAGGATTGCTAAGCATCTCAGGAAGATAGATATTGATAGTATTGACATTAAGGAGCATAAGATGATTGTTTATACGCCTAAATCAGAGCGGGTTTTGCACCAGATACTTCACGTTATTGAGGGTTCGAAAGAGCACCTTGTTGACGTTGCTGTTAACAAACCCACTCTTGAAGAAGTATTTGAGAGGTTGACAAAGAGGTAAAAATGTTTGACAGTTTAAAGAGGGCTTATCAGGCTTACAAAGATGGTGGTAGCCAGCCTGTTAAGAAGGTTGATAAGTTTAAGTCTGCCAAGCCTCAGCCTAAGCCTCTTCCGAAGGAGGTTTATGAGGACTCTCCTAAGTTGAATCAGATAGACAGAACCTCTACGCTGAAGTTTTCCATGTTTGCCAGACTCGTTGCTATGATTAAGAAGGACTTGAAGATTGTTTTAAGATCTAAGAGCTCTTCTTTGATTGTTATTTTCGGTCCTTTGTTGATAGTTTTCC
Organism: archaeon; assembly: GCA_043810595.1. GTDB lineage: Archaea > Nanobdellota > Nanobdellia > SCGC-AAA011-G17 > VGLX01 > JAWABC01. The sequence goes on along the minus strand of JBDRNX010000004.1, from coordinate 7,228 downwards.
TTATCGGTATGGCTTTCAATACCTCTTCTTTGTATGATTTGAGGATTGCTACTTACTCTACTGCCTATTCAGATCTTACTAATGCTGTTATCGCTGATTTGAAGGATCAGCAGTATAACACGATTCCAGTTGATTCCGAGGCTGATTGTATTGAGGGTGTGAAGCTTGGTACATATCATGTTTGTGCTGTTTTCCCACCTAACATGGCGGTGAGTAACGAGGCTAATAATCTGATTAAGTTTTATGTTGATGAGTCTCGTATGAACCTTGCTTTCCTTATTTCAAGTAGTGTTTCTTCGAAGGTTTCTGCTCGTGCTGCTAACATAAGTCTTGGCCTCACTTCTGATTTGTTGGGAACTCTGGAAACCACTAAGAATGAGTTGAATGAAGAAAAGTCTACAATTAACGATCTTATTACCAGCAGTAATGATAAGTCCCTCAAGGTTAAGTCAGTTACTGATAATTTGAATTCTGTTGATTTGGGGTATAACGCTAGCGACCTTAACATAAGTGCTGTTGAGAAGGCTGTTGAGAAGGTTCAGAGCAACTTGAACGTCAGCGAGGGCCTATTTGAAGACGTTAACAAGGCTGTTGGAAACTTGAAAGAAGGAGTTAACACGTTGATTGATAAGATGGATAGCGTTATACAGGTTCGTGAGAGCTCCGTAACTGAGTTGTCTGTTGTTAGGGAGGGGATTCAGCAGGACGTTACCAAGATTAACAATGTTAGGGGTACTATGGACAGTCTTGTAGCGGGTATTGAGGGTATTAAGGTTACCAAGGCTGAGAGTATAGTAAGTCCTGTTAAGACTGACATAGAGACGGTTACTGGTAAGCAGACTCACTTAAGTTATTTGTTCCCAACTTTTGTTGTTTTGATTGTGATGTTTATCTGTATCTTGCTTTCTTCTACGATTACGGTTCGTGAGAAGGTTTCGAAAGCTTATTTCCGTAATTTCATCACCCCCACAAATGATATGATGTTTATGATAGGTGGCTACTTGACCAACATGTTTGTGGTTGGTATGCAGCTTCTTGTTTTGTTCCTGGCTTCGGCCTACTTCTTTAAGGGTAGCTTGTTTGCTGTTATAGGGCCGTTGGTGTTGGTATTGCTTATAGTTGCTACGCTTTTCATATTAATGGGTATGTTTATCGGCTTTGTTTTCAAGTCTGAGGAGACTTCTACCCTTGGGGCCATTTCTGTTAGCTCTTTGTTGTTGTTCTTCTCAAACGCAATCCTGCCTATAGAGACGCTGCCTTCCTACATTAGTGGCATAGCTAAGTATAATCCATTTGTTATTAGTGAGGGTTTATTGAAGAGGATAATGTTGTTTAACTCAAGTCTGGAAGTAGTTTCGGTACAGATTTACATGCTTGTCTGCTTTGTTATAATCTTCTTTGTCCTTGCTTTTGTTGCGAGGGAATTGACAAAGAGAAGGTACGGTTAATTCTTTTTAGAAAAGTTATTAAACTGCTTTTTAGCCCTTATTCTGCACGATATTTGCCCCTTATTTTTTTACTACTATATAATGATTAAAAACCGAAAGCTTTATATAGTGGTTACATTCCTTTAGTAGTTACATTTTGGAGAGTGGAGGATGTTCAAATGATTGTTCAAGAAGATTTTTTGAAAAAGTTGAGGTCGGCTTTTGATCTTAACATTTATGAGGTTAAGATTTGGACTGCTCTTTTGTCTCGTGGCCTTGCTACAGCTGGAGAGCTCGCTGACATTTCCGGCGTTCCTAGGTCAAGAAGCTATGACGTATTGGAAAGCCTGGAGAAGCGTGGCTTTGTAATCATAAAGCTTGGTAAGCCTATTAAGTACATAGCGGTTCAGCCTGACGAGATAGTTAAGAGGGTTAAGAATTCTATTAAGAAGACTTCTGATTACCAGCTTGAACTTCTTGAGAAAATTAAGGAAACCACTCTTTTCAAGGAGATTGAGCTTCTTTACAAGCAGGGTATTCACAACGTCGATCCTACTAACCTTGCTGGTGCTATAAGGGGCAGAACTAATTTGAGGAATCATATTGATACTATGCTGAGTAATGCTGAGAAGTCAGTCGTTTTTGTAACGAGTACTTCTGGTTTTTTAAGAGATGTTGACGAATTTAAGAGGGTTTTAAAGAAGCTTAACGATAGTAACGTTAAGATTAAGATTGCTGCCCCTCTTAACGATGATGCTAAGAAACTTGCTAAGGAAATAAAAGACGTAGCAGAAGTTAGGCATGCTTCTAAGATTAACGCTCGTTTCCTAATCGTCGATGGTAAGGAGATATTGTTCATGATAGAGAACGATAAGGACATCCATGAGAGTTATGATACCGGTATATGGGTTACATCGCCTTTCTTTGCCTCTGCTCTTGAAACGATGTTTAACTCAACCTGGAGTAATTTGGATAAGGTATGAGGGGGTTAAGATGGAAGAAGAAAATTTCAATTTCGCTGCGCTGGCATCAGTTTTGCTTGATTTCCAGCCTAATATTTTCAACATTTCACACTTTTACGAAGAGCTTGAAAAATAAATCATGGTTATAAAGCAATTTATAACACACCTCTTTCCTTGGATCTAGCTCCCGTAAGGGGGCTTCTTCCAAGGGGCTATTTTTTATCAAAAAATTTAAAAACTATCTACTCTTTTCTATTATCATGCAGGATCTTAACAAGGTTATCCAGTCTCTACATCCATTGGAGAGGAGTGTTCTTCCATTCCTTAAGAACGGTATTGACCTTAAAACTTTGGCAGAGAAGGCTAAGCTTAAGGAAGTTGAAGCGATGCGCGCACTTCAATGGTTCGAGAATAAGAATGTTCTTAAGATTATTTCCAAGGTTTCAGAGGTTGTTGAGCTTGATGCTAACGGAAGGAAATATCTTTCTGAGCAGGGTTTGCCTGAAAGAAGGTTCCTTACGGAGTTGGGCACTTCTGAGATGAGCCTTGATGCAATTAAGAAAAAAGCTGACTTGGAGGGTGACGAGTTTAACATAGCCATTGGTTTGTTAAGGAAGAAAGCAGCTATAATGATTGTTGATAAGAAGGTTAAGATCACAGAGAACGGTAAGAAGCTTCTTGACAAGGAATTCCTTGAGGAGAGTTATTTGAAAAAGCTTCCTCTTGAAGTTTCCAAGTTTTCCCCTGAGGACAAGTTTGCTTACAATGAATTAAAAACCAGGAAAGGTATCATAAAAACCAACGTGGTTAAGGTTAAGTCTGTTGAATTGACAAAGTTGGGTGAGGAGCTTTCTAAGCTTAAGGTCAGTTCCGAATTCATCGATGCTCTTACCCCTGAAATTATCAAGAATGGTGTTTGGAAGAGTAAGAATTTCCGTCGTTATGATGTTTCTGTTAACGTTCCAAAGATTTCCCCCGGTAAGCGTCATTTTGTTAATGAGGTTATTGAGCAGGCTAGGAGGATTTGGCTCGACCTCGGCTTTAAGGAGATGAAGGGTCAGATGGTTCAGACTTCTTTCTGGAATTTTGACGCTTTGTTCACTGCTCAGGACCATCCTGTTCGTGAGTTGCAGGATACTTTCTTCTTGAAGAACCCTGCAAAAGGTAAGCTTCCTAATAAGGAGTTGGTTGAGAGGGTTAAGAAGACTCATGAGAATGGTTGGACTACTGGCAGCGTCGGCTGGCGTTACTCTTGGAATCCTGAAGAAGCAAAGAAAAATGTTTTAAGAACACATACCACTGTTCTTTCTGGTAGAACTATCGCTGCGCTTAAGCAATCTGATCTTCCCGCTAAGTTTTTCTCTATCGCAAAGAACTTCAGGAATGAGGCTTTGGATTGGTCTCACTTGTTTGAGTTTTATCAGTTTGAGGGGATTGTTGTTGATCCTGATGCTAATTTGAAGCACTTGATGGGTTATTTGAAGGAGTTTTTCGAGAAGCTTGGTTATTCTGGGAAGATTAGGTTTAGGCCTGCTTATTTCCCTTACACAGAGCCTAGTATGGAGGTTGAGTATTATCATCCGATTAAGAAGCAGTGGGTTGAAGTTTGCGGTTCCGGTATTTTCAGGCCTGAGATGGTTAAGCCTTTGCTTGGTAAGGATGTTCCCGTGCTTGCTTGGGGCGGCGGCTTTGAGAGGTCCGTTGCTGAGTACTTTAACATTACCGATATTCGTGATTTGTACAAGAATGATTTGAAGCAGTTGAGGGAGATGAAGCTCTGGGTGAAGTAAAATGCCGACTATAAATATCAATAGGAAGGTTTTTGAGAAGGTTGTTGGTAGGAAGTTGCCTCTTGATAAGCTTAAGGATAGGATTAGTTACTTGGGTACTGGTTTGGAATCTGTTAACGATGATGAGATTGTTGTTGAGGTTTTTTCCAGCAGGCCTGACATGCTTTCTGAACAGGGTTTTGCTCGTGCTTTCTCATCTTTCATAGGCACAAAGACTGGTTTGCGTGAGTATAAGGTTAACAAGTCTTCTGATAAGGTTATAATCAGTAAGGACATGAAGAACGTTAGGCCTTACACCGCCTGTGCTATCGTTAAGAATTTGAAGTTTGATGACGCTAAAATTAAGGAGGTTATTCAGATTCAGGAGAAGCTTCACGTTACTTATGGTAGGAATAGGAAAAAGGCTGCTATCGGAATTTATCCTTTCGAGAAGATAAAAACCCCCATAAGGTTTGTTGCTTTGAAGCCTGAGGAGATTAAATTCCAGCCTCTTGAGTTTCCGCATGTGATTAACGGTAGGCAGATTATTTCTCAGCATCCTACTGGTCGTGAGTATGCTCATCTGCTTGAGGGTTATGAGAAATATCCTGTTTTCATAGATGCCAACAACAAGGTTCTTTCAATGCCTCCTATCATCAACTCTCACGATACTGGTAAGATCACAGAGAAAACCAAAGAAGTGTTCATAGAGTGTTCCGGTTTTGATTTCAATGCTTTGTCGACTTGCTTGAATATTATCGTTACTGCTCTTGCGGACATGGGCGGCTCTATTTATTCTATGGAGCTCCACTATCCAGACAAGAAGGTTGTTACCCCAGATTTGAAGCCTGCTGAGATGAAGCTTGATGTTGCTTATGCTAATAAGGTCCTTGGTTTGGATTTGAAAGAGGCAGAGATGGTTAAGCTCTTGGCTAGGATGGGTTATGGTTATAAGAACAAAAAAGTTCTGGTTCCTGCTTATCGTGCTGACATTATGCATCAGCGTGATCTGGTTGAGGATGTTTCAATCGCTTACGGCTTTGATAATTTTAAGCCTGAGATCCCTAACGTTGCTACTATAGCCGAGGAAGATGCTGTTGAGAGGTTCAGGAGTAAGGTTGCTAATTTCCTTGTGGGCTTTGGTTTGGTTGAAACAAACAATTACAGCCTGATTAATAAAGATGATATGGGTAAGAATATGCTTGTTGATGTTGAGCCGGTGGAGCTTGCTAATTCTTTAAGTTCTGAGTTTAACGTGTTGCGTTCTTGGATTGTTCCTAGCTTGTTGGGTGTTTTGAAGGGGAATAAGCATAACGAATACCCTCAAAGGATTTTTGAGGTGGGCACTGTTTTCGTTAAGGATGAGAAGACAGAGACTAATGTTGCTGAGTTTTTAAGGTTAGGTGTTGCTTGTTGTCATGGCAGGGCTGATTACACAGAGGTTAAGCAGATACTTGATGCTTTGATGAGGGCTCTTGATTTGAAGTATGATATTATTGAAGCTGAGCATGGCAGTTTTATTCCGGGAAGGGTCGGCCGTGTCGTTGTTAAGGGCAAGAAAGTGGCTTACATAGGGGAGATTCATCCTCAGGTATTGTCTAATTTTGATTTGGATACCCCTGTTGCCTGCTTCGAACTTAACATTTCAGAACTTTTTGAACTTCTTAAATAAGACTTTTTCAAAATCTACCACATTATTGTTCCTTGTTTTGACCCCTTCTTTTTTCAGCATTTTTATTTTTTTATTCACTCCACCTGCAAACCCGCCTAAGCTTGCGTCGGTTTTCACAACCCTGTGGCATGGCACCATAGGAGCGTATGGGTTTACGTGCAAGGCTTGTCCAACAGCCCTGTACCCTTTCGTGTTCAATGCTTTTGCTATCTCTCCGTATGTGGAGACTTTGCCTTCTGGTATCTGTCTTGTTATCCTGTACACCTTTTCGCTGAATACCATATGTTTATTTGAGTTTCATAAACTATTTAAATTCTTATTTTTTCCTTGTTGGGATGGATTACGATTTAGAGCTTGAAAAGGTTGTGGCTGAAATAAAAAGGGTTAAGGCTAAGTCTGTCTGTATTCAGCTTCCGGATAACCTTAAGCCTGAGGCTACTGAAATAGTATCTTATTTGGAAGAACAAACTGGTGCTAATATTTTTATCTGGGCTGACACCTGTTTTGGTGCTTGTGATGTTCCTAAGTTGGATGTTGATCTTCTAGTTCAGTGGGGTCATAACAGGTTTGGTTTTTGAAGATGATAGAAAAAATCTTAAAGAGAATTGAGGAGAATAAGCAGTTTGGTAATGCAAACATAAAGGTTGTTCCTAAGGATTGGGGTAGGGAGCTTTGGGTTGTTAATCATGATTATTATTGCGGCAAGTTTTTGGAGATTAAGAAGGGTTGGTGTTCAAGCTTGCATAATCATGACACCAAGGACGAAACTTTTCTGCTTTATCGCGGCCTTCTGAGCATGGAGCACCCCAAGAATTATTGGTTTATGGAGCCTGGCAACGTCCAGCGTATTAAGCCTGGCGAAACGCATCGTTTTACTGCTTTGAAGCATAGTGTAATTATTGAATTCTCTACACATCACGATGATGCTGACACGATAAGGCATGAGTGGGGTAAGCCTGTTGATGTTTCTGACTTGCTTAAAAAGTACAGGGCTTTTAAGTTTTCTAAGGATTATTAATTAAATTTTGTTTTTTACTAAGAATCCGCTTTTGTGGTAATCTTTGATTCCTTCTTGTATGTTGAATTTTGGCACGAAACCTATTTTTTCTTGCGCTAATGTCATGTCGCATTCGGTGTGGCTTTGGTATCTGTCTGCGTAGGGGTTGTCTATGTACTCTGGTTTCCTGTTTGTTCCCATAACTTCATTTAGTATCTTTATCACGTCGTTGAATGTTGTCGCACTTCCGTAACCGCAGTTGACTATGCAGCTTTCTTTTGCTTTTGCTGCCAGCATGTTTGCTGTTACAACGTCTTTTACATATATATAGTCTCTTTTTTGTTCCCCATATTTGAATATTCTGGGATTACCATTTATCATTTGTTGGGCTAGTTGGTATA
>JBDRNX010000003.1:0-21607 GCA_043810595.1 archaeon | reverse complement strand
AATGTGGCTAAGCCTTTATACAGGTCGACACCAACTTCTTTCAAGGTTTGGTATGACCGTGTCAGGTACAGGGTTTGAATTTTGGGAACCATAAACTTTATTAATCACTTTCTTTTAGTCAAGGCGGCTAACATGGATTATAAGTACTGTGTTGTTTTAGAACGCATAAACGAAGACAAGGTAAGATTTACCTTTGCCCCTCGTAAAGACTATTCTTTGCTGAAAAATACTCAGATGTGTAAAGTCTTTTTCTCTGACAATAGGGGTTTGGATGATATAATTTATGAGTTCAAATCAAAGATTCCCCCCTATAGCATTGGAGGTTTTGACACTGGAATTTGTTTGGAATATGACCTTCAGAAGTTAAAAGAGGTCTACCCCTTTTTCGTGAAGTACATGGTCGCGATAGGTCATGTGAATGATGGTTTGCGTATATATTGTTGATTTTTGATAAAATATTTAAACTGCCCGTATCTGTTTTAGCATCATGAGAATCGCCCACGTCACCATGTTTTATGAGCCGGCTATCTGCGGCGTGAAGCAGGTAGTGAGGGAGCTTGCTGAGCGTCAGGTGAAGGACGGCCACGAGGTTCACGTTTTCTGTTCTGATTCTGATAAAGAGAAGAGGATAAAGGTTAGGGATACGAACATCAACGGCGTTAAAGTTCATTATCTTCCTTACTGGTTCAGGCTTTCCCGCTTTACTTACATATGGCCTTCTCTCCTTTGGAAGTTACCCAAAAACAAGTTTGACATAATCCACAGTCATGTGGCAGGTCATCTCTACGTCTACATCTCGGGCCTATTGTCGAGGAGAAATAAGATTCCTCACGTTCATACCACTCATTGCCCTTGGACTGATGCTTTCAGGCCTCTGCCTGCTCGCATAGCTTTGTTCTTTTCTTACAATTTTTTTAACAAGGGTGCTTTCAAGCGTACAGATAAGATCATAGCCATAACGCCTTGGGAGCTTAGCTTCATCAAGAGGTGGGCTTCCGAGGATAAGGTGATGGTGATTCCGAACGGCATGGCTGATGTTATGTTCGAGAGGGTTAAGCTGAACAACTTCAAGAAAGAGCATGGCATTAAGGGTAAGTTGGTTTTGTTTTTCGGTCGTTTGAACGTCACTAAGGGTGTTGATAAGCTTGCTATCGTCGCCAAGGACGTTGTTAAGGGGCGTGATGATGTTTGGTTTATGTGGATAGGTCCTGATGAGGGTATGCAATCCACCGTCGAGGAAATAATCAAGGGTGAGCCTCATTTGATTTTGCACGAGCCTATCAGGGACAGGAAGAAGGTTGCTGAGATGTACCAGGCTGCTGATGTTTATGTCTTGCCGTCGTACAGGGAAGGTCTTCCGTTAACTTTGTTTGAGGCCATGGCTTCTGGTACGCCGATAGTTGCCTCTCCCGTCAACGGCGTTCCTTATGAGATGAAGGAGCCTGATAACGGTTTTCTCGTCAATTACGGCGATTTGGAGAACTTAAAGAAGAGAATACTCCAAGTTTTGGATGATAAGAAGCTCTCTGAAAGGATAAGTAAGAACAACAAGGAACGCAGCAAACAGTACAATTGGGATTTGATTGCTAAGAGATACATGTCAGTTTATCAGGAAGTTTTGAAAAAATAATATTTTTCTTTTATTTCTTACAATTGTTTTTTGTAATTTGTCGACGGGAAATTTTAATAAATTTTTCTGTTTTTTTGAAAAACAAAATATTTATAAATACATTTTGCGTAACAATTACATAATAATTACGCAAAATTGAACAAATGAATTTCGAAAAATTAAAAGAAGAATTTAAAAAAGAGGGTGGATGGGGTCTTTTAGCATCTTACGATTTACATCAATGTAATCCTGAGACTATCAGGGATGCTAAGAAGATCGAAGCTTTTGTTATAGAGTTGTGTGATAGGATTAATATGAATCGTTATGGTCCCTGTACCGTTGTTGATTTCGGTTCTAACGAGGAGGTTGCTGGTTTCTCTATGGTGCAACTGATTGATTCTTCTCTTATTTCAGCTCATTTTGCTAATAAGACCAACAATGTTTATCTGGATGTTTTTAGTTGCAAGTTATTTGATCCCGATGCTGTTTCTGAATTTGCTAAGGAATTTTTTGAAGCTAAAGATGTTGTATTCCACAAAGTTATAAGAAAATAATTAACTCAGTTCTTCCCTTAGTATCGGTATTACCCTTCTCTTTACTTCTTGTGGCATAGTTTCTGAATCGCTCACCGATAGGTATTTCCTGTGCAGTTCGTCTTCCCTCTGTTTTGCCTCTTCCAGGAATTTCTTCTTGAATTCTTCCATTAGCTCTCCTTTGGCTTTGTTCTTGTACGCTAGGTAGAATATCAACAGTTGTTCATCTCTCGAGTCTTTCGGCTTGTCGTATGCGAGGACATTTTCTCCGTCGAAAAGCGTGAAATACCCCCTGTAATTTTTTGATAGGAGGTCATTTTTGAATCCCCTCTCTTTAACATTTATGTTCAGCGCCTTTAATATTGTGTATATCTTTGCGCATTCAGAGCAGTTGCCGCACCACAGTTCACCCTCTTTGCTATCCTCTAAGGGGCATGTTATCTGGTATTTTGCATACTGTGGGTACCTCGAATTAAGTATTTTCATGGTTGCAAGGTTGTGTATTGGTTCGATTGGGCTGAATACCTTGACTTTGTTTGACGTTAGTATGCTCATGAAAGCAGTCTGTTGGTTTACCCATTCGTTTGTCTGATCGTATGAGGCATAGCCGTTGAACCCGTCGGAGTTTGTGAAGGGATAGCTTAGGTTGCGTTCGTTGCCGAATACGAGGTACCTGTAGTTGTTGTAGTAGGAAAATGGTAATAATATGAGGGTATAGCTGTTTATTGCGTTGGTAAGTAAAGGATTGAATTGGTCGTGTTTTTCTACGAATAATTTGTCGGTGTCGTCTTGTACTACTTCTATTTTCTTTTTGAATTCTTTCTCGAATTTGTTTACGAGCTTGTCTTTTATCACAGCTTCGTAGTCGAACATGTCCTTGATGTAGACTGGTTGTTCTTGTATGCCTGCTTCTTCCAGGAGTGCGTAGCTGAGCAGGCTGTCTTTTCCGAATGATAATGCCAGTATTGCCCCGTCTCTTGCTTCCGCGTCGTAATATGGGTAGTTTATCTCGTTTTTCAGGAATTTGTATTCCGAATTTATGAATTTTTTGATTACTTCCTGTGTTTTCAGCCCGTTGTTTTTGTCTAATGGCATTCTCGGTATGTCTTTTACGCAGCATGCGTCGAAGAAGCTTTTCAGCAGAGGGGTTGATGTTTCATACTCCACCTTGTTTATTCCGTCGACTATAGCTGTCACCATCGTTTTGGAATATGCAAGATTGTCTATCAGAACCTCCTTGAGGTTTTTTGGGAATTTGTTCCATATAGGCTCAGGATAAAAAATGTTAGATACCTTACCCCCCATTACTATTTCTATACCTCTTTTTGTTTCTTTTGCTCCTATCTTCATTTTTAATTTATGCTTATTTTATATCATTCATCACTTAAAAAAGTTTTGTTTAAACGAAATATTTATATAAACTTCTTAGTTAATTCTGAACTCGTGGTATTATGCCAACTGAGGTGTGTAGGTACTTTAAAGGAGATCGGCCATGTAAGTATTACTGGCTCGACCGTTCTCATGACTGTGAAGAATGTTCTTATAATTCACCTATAAAAGAAAAAATTTTGATATTGAAGCTTGATGCTATCGGCGACGTTATAAGGGCGACGCCCTTGGTTGTTGGTTTGAAGAGGAAATACCCTCAAAGTTTCATTACCTGGCTTGTTGGTGAGGAATCTTATGATCTTTTGAAAAATAACCCCCACATAGATCGCTTGATGAAGTACACTAACAGTTCTGTTATTGCTTTGAATGCCCAGAAGTTTGATATGCTGATAAATCTCGATAAGGCTTCTCATATGGCTGCTCTAGCTATGCAAATTGACGCCAAGGAGAAACGCGGATATGGTCTTGACGAGCACGGGTTTGTATTTCCCTTGAACAAGGAAACTGAATATCATTACAGCATATGCTTGGATAACTGGGGTAAGAAAACTACTAACGAGAAAAATTATCAGGAGATGATTTTTGATATAGCTGGCTTGAAGTATGAAGGTGAAGAGTATGTTATCAATCTACCCGAGGAGAGCTGTGAGTATGCTTCTAAGTTTTTAGAAAACCATTCGATAAAGCCTTCAGAAGTTATTATTGGCTTGAACACGGGTTGCGGTCCTGTTTACCCCCATAAGATGTGGACCTTGGAGAATTATCAGAGGCTTATCGACATGTTGAGTAAGGAGATCGATTCTAAGATCTTGTTGTTTGGCAGCCATTCCGAGATCGAGTTTAATAAGGCTATCCATTCTGGCAGGTCTAACGTTATTGACACGACCGGTTCTACAAGTGTGGCTCAGTTTGCTTCCCTGATTAATATTTGTGATGTCGTCGTTACTGGCGACACGGCAGGTATGCATTTGGCTATTGCTTTGAAGCGGCCTGTTGTTGCTCTTTTCGGTCCTACGCCTGCTCAGGAAATCAACTTCTATGGGCAGGGTGTTAAGTTGGTTGGTAAGGTTGATTGTTTGAACTGTTACGATCAGTTTCCTTGCGATAGGAGTCCTACTTGTATGGAAACAATCACCCCTGAGGATGTTTTTGATTCCATTCTTTCTTTGATTAATAAGTAAGATTTATATATGTGCTTCGTTAAGCTTTGAAAAAATGATATCTATAATAATCACGGCTTGGGAAGAGCCTAAAGCTACCCACAAATGCATAAGGCGTTTTCTAGCGCAGGACATGCCAGATAAGTTTGAGATTTGGGTTACCTGTCCCGATGAGGAAACCAAGCAGGTTGTGATGGATTACAAGAAGAAGTATAAGAATATTCATTTCTTGGATCAGCCGCGTGAGTGGGGTAAGAACGTGATGATGAATATACTTGCGAAGAAGGCTAAGGGTGACATCCTGATTTTTACCGACGGTGATATTTTTGTTGGTCCTAATTCTGTCAGGGAGCTTTATGATAAGTTTAAAGATTCAAGAGTTGGTTGTGTTTCTGGCAGGCCCGTTTCTCTTAATCCTAAAACGAACATGGTGGGTTATTGGTCTCACCTTCTGACAGATGCTGGTGCCCACAGGATTCGTTCTGAGCGTTACAGGAAAGGTCAATTCCTTGAATGCTCTGGTTATTTGTTTGCTATGCGCAACCGCGTTATAGGTGACATGCCCACAGATGTTGGCGAGGACGCTATAATTCCCTACATGTTTTTGAAGAAGGGTTATAAGATTGCTTATGCTGAGAAGGCTCTTGCCTACGTTACTTACCCAAAAAACCTTAAGGATTGGGTGAATCAGAAGGTTAGGAGCAGTAAGGCTCATGAGATGCTTGATAAGTACATGGTTCACGAGAAGGAGTTGCGTGTTAAGTCTTTTTCTAACGAGGCTGTTAGGGGTTTGAGGTGGGCTTTTTTGTACCCCAAAACTTTTAGGGAGTTTTTCTGGACTGTTTTTTTGTTTCCCGCTAGGCTGTATGTTTGGTCCAGGTATACTTATGATACGAGGGTTTTGGATCAGCATTACGGGGACAAGTGGAAGCGTGTTCAGTCTACGAGACCTTTAGACCATTAGTATTTTTGCACAACAATAATTTATTTAAACCCCTTCCTTGTTTTTTGGATTTGTTATGTCTAAATTGGTCGACACTTTGAGCAAGTTTGAAAAAAGGAAGGTGGCTGTAATAGGTGATATAATGCTTGACCGTTACATAATAGGTGATGCCTCAAGGATTTCTCCCGAAGCTCCTGTTCCTGTAGTTAAGGTCAGGAAGGTTTTTTATACGCCTGGAGGTGCTGCTAACACTGTTGCTAATATCAGGAGTCTTGGTGGTGAGGCTTATTTGATCGGTGTTATAGGTAAGGATTACAACGGTCGGGCTATTAAAGAGGTTCTTGATAAGAGAGGTGTCAACCTTAAAGGGTTAGTTGAGTCTTCTCTTCGTAGGACAACTCGCAAAGATCGCATCATTGCTCATAAGCAGCAGGTCGTGAGGATAGATTACGAGCAGGACGATTACATAAGCAAGAACTTGGAAGAGCAGGTTGCTAAGGCTATCGATAATACTGTTAAGGATTGTGATGTTGTGGTTGTTTCTGACTATGCTAAGGGTGCGGTAACTAAGGATTTGATGTCTTACTTAATCCCTTTGGTTCATTCTGCTAACAAGCATCTCATTATAGATCCGAGGCCTGATCACAAGTCTTTTTACAAGGGTTGTGATTTCATCACGCCTAACCTTTCTGAGGCCCAGGCTATGGTGGGTAAGTTTGATGATTACAGGCAGCTTGGTAGGAAGTTGATGAAGGATATCAGCTGTAATGTTTTGCTGACTAAGGGTGAGCATGGTATGTCCTTGTTCACAAGGCAGGGCTCTGGAACGTTTTTGTGTGAGGATTTTGAGGCTGTTACTAAGGAGGTTTACGACGTTACGGGTGCTGGTGATACTGTTGTTGCTGCTTTTGCTCTCGGTCTTGCTGCCGGCGCTTCTTACGAAGAGGCCGCTAAGATTGCCAATTATGCTGCGGGCATAGTTGTCGGTAAGTCCGGTTCCGCAACAACTACAAGGGAAGAGATCTTTAAGGTTATGGGTAATTACAATAAAAATAATTCTAAAACATAAATTTTTATATACTTTGGTCATTAGTCTTTTTCTATGGAAGGGGTTGTTGAGAAGAGAGGTTTTTTCTCTGATTTGAAAAGGGACAAGCTGTTGTTAATCCTGTTAGTAATAATATTAATACTGGGTATTTATGTTCGTTTTTCTCATTACAACGAGGAGGGTTTGTGGAGTGATGATTCTGCTTTCATTCCTGCAGGTCTTCTTTTTTTTAATCCCCACTCTTACTATCCTGCTTTGAGTGTTGGTAATTTCCCCCTTGGTTATTATTTTATCGGTGCTGGCTGTATGCTTTCTGGCGAGGATTTTTCAGGGGTTTCCGAAGTTAAGCCCCTTTTTTATCCTGGCAGGGAGCTTTTGATTGGTGAGGCTTTGACTAAGGGTGAGCGTTTCTGCCACCTTCCGATGTATTTTTTTGGCATAATTTTCTTTTTGCTTATTTCACTTCTTGCTTTTCTAATGCTTGATAGGTACTCTGCTACTTTCGTGACTGCTTTTTTTGCTTTTTACCCCCAGGTTTTGGTTTACAGCAGGTGGATTCGGACTGATATTGTTTTTTGGGTTTTCCTTGTAGCTTCGCTGATTTTTTTGTGGCTTGCTTATAACGCTGAGAAGGCTTCGAAGAGGGAGCTGGTTTATTTTGTGTTGTGTTTTTCTTTCTTTGGATTGTCTCAGGCTGCTAAGGAGACTGCTGGCATTTTTGTTATTTTTGGCATTGGAATCTTTTTGAGCAAGTATTTTGCTGAGGTTATGCATTACCTGAAGTCTATTTTTAAGACTTTGGAGCTTAAGTTTGCTGAGAAGTTTTCTGAAGTGGAGGTTAAGCTTAAGTCTTTTAAGAAGACAATCCTTTATTCTGTTGTCGCTTTCCTGTTTTTCTTCCTGCTTCCTTTCGGCTTTAATCCGAAGAATGTTTACGACACTTACAGGATTTATCAGCAGTTCAACAGCGAGATGTCTGCAGTTAACTTCAGCCTTGCTGGTGTCTATAAGTATTTCTCAAGCTTTTTCACGACCATTAATTTCTTGGACACGATCCTTTTTATCTTCGCATTTATTCTTCTGGTTGCTTTGGTTTTCAAGAAGGGTAAGACCCGGTTTGATAATTTCATTCTTTACTTCACTCTTATGGGTATTCTTCTTTCTTTTTTCTTCCAGTTTATGGATATTCACAGGCTTGCTACTCCTTTCCTGTTCTTTTTCATTTTCCTCATGGGCATGTCCCTCTCTGAGAAAGGGGTTTCCTTGCCTAACCTGTTGAAGCTTAAGCACAGGGTTTTCTTTTTTGTTTTCATGGTAGCTTACGTCGGTGTTTCTTTTTACATCGCCCTTTCCAGCTCCCCTTATTTTGTTACGCTTAACGATGCTTATTGTTTGTTTAAGAGCGATGATTGTGTGGCCTTCAAGTCTTCTGAGCTCAGCGGTCTCTCTTCCAAGGTTCTTTTTTCCTATCTCCAGCCCAGGCTTGCTGGCGATGATACTTTTTACGGTCCTTCTGACGTGATCCATTTTTACATAATGCATTCGCAGCATCTTACCAACTTCCAGTTTGACACCTATTTTGAGCAGAATTATGGCAGGGCTCCCACTCTTCTTGAGCGTATTCAGTATTATCATCCCAACAATGAGACCATAAGGTATTTATTCTTGAGCCCTTACCAGAATTTGTTTGGCGAAGAGGGAAAGGCTTTTGAAGCCAAGTACGAGCCAAATGACGTGATCAAGATTCAGGGTTATGATGTTTACTATGTTTATGACTTGAAGGGTTTGAAGGAAAAATGAAGAAGAAGGTTATGTTTCTGAATCCTACATTGACTTTGAAGGATTTATATAATGCTTTGGGTGAGAGCGGTAGTGAGCTCCCCCCTCTGGGCATTTCTATACTTGCCGCTATTACTAGGGAGAAGGGTTATGATACCTCGATTCTTGATGCCATTGCCCTGAAGTTGAACCGGCAGGAGACCGTTAAGAGGATTCTTGATGCTAGCCCTGATTACCTTGGCATTACTTCTACCACCATGGCTGTTTTCAATGCTGTTGAGATTGCTAACGAGGTTAAGAAGCAGAACAAGGACATCAAGGTTATCCTTGGCGGTCCGCATCTTAATGCAGCGCCGCTTGAGACCTTTGAGCGCTTTGATTGTTTTGATGTGGGTGTTTATGGTGAGGGCGAATATACTGTTGTTGAGTTGTTGGAGCATCTTGACAAGAAAAAGAATATTGACAACATAAAGGGTTTGGTTCTTAAGAAGGGTAAGAAGGTTTTGATGACTGAGCGCAGGCCTTACATTAAGAATCTTGATGAGATTCCCATACCTGCATGGGACCTGCTTCCGAATCTTGTTAAGTATTACCAGCCTGCTGCTGACAGCTTGTATCGTTCTCCCGCTACGTTGCTGATAACTTCTCGTGGTTGTCCTGGTCAGTGTGTTTTTTGTGAGAAAAGTGTTTTTGGTAACCTCTGCCGTGCGTATTCCGCTCCTTATGTGATTAAAATGATTAAGTATCTGATTGATAATTATGGTATTAAGGACTTGTTCATTGAGGATGATAACTTTCTTGTTTTCAAGAATCGTATGAGGGATATATCTAAGACCATCATCGATGAGAAGATTGACATTACATGGTCTTGTATGGGCCGTGTTGACGTGGTTGATGAGGAAACTTTGAGGCTTGCGAAGCAGGCTGGTTGTTGGCAGGTTAATTATGGTTTGGAGTCTGGTTCTCAGAAGATTCTTGATATCCTGAACAAGGGTGTTACTGTTGAGCAGAATGAGCGTGCTGTCAGGCTTACCAATAAGGTTGGTATTGGTGTTAAGGGTCTTTTTATGCTCGGTAATTTCGGTGAGACTGAGCAGACTATCAAGGAGACGTGGGATTTTATTAAGCGTGTTCCCATGACTGATTTTCACATGACTTATTTCACTCCTCTGCCCGGTACCCGTGCTTGGGAGCTTGCTCCGCAGTACGGTTCTTTTGATCCTGATTGGGGTAAGGTTAACATGTTTAACACAGACAATTTCATCCCTAATGGTTTCACGAGGGCGCAGCTTGGGGTTTATTACAAGAAGATCTGGCGTTCCTTTTATTTCAGGCCTAGGATTGTTTGGTATTATACCAAGAAGTTGAAGGATCCTCTGCTTAGGAAGAAGATAATAAAGTCTGGTTTTGCTTTTGCTAAGTTTGTTGTTAAGAATGATAAAAAATAACGAGAGTAATTGGAATGCGCATTGGAAAAACTTGAACAGGTCTTTTTTGAATAAGGTTTTTGTTTTTTTCAGGGCTAACGTTATTGCTAATGACGTTGCTAAGTCTCTTGATGAGAACTTTCCTCATGATGGCGTGTTTTTAGATTCCGGTTCTGGCACTTCTCAGACCAGCGTTAAGATTCCTAAGCGTGGACGTAAGTTTGTTGCTATGGATATTGCTGACATAATCTTTCATGATCAGCCGAAAATTGTGGATTATCGTGTTAACGGTGATGTTTTGCGGCTTCCTTTTAGGGATAATTCCCTTGACGGCATATGGAATGTTGGTTTGATGGAGCATTTCCGGCAGGGGGAGCTTGATGTTATACTTAATGAGTTTAATCGTGTTTTGAAGAGGGGTGGCAAGGCTGTTCTTTTCTGGCCGCCGAGGTACGGTCCCGTTGCTCTACTTATTAGGTTTCTCAGCGTTTTCAGGATGTTTCCCGAAGAGCCTTCTTTGATTAAGTCAAAAAGATGGGTTAAGGGTGTTGTTGAGAGGAATGGTTTTTCTTTGGTGGATGTTAAGTGGCCTTTGCGTGGCGCTTTAATCCATCATACAGTTGTTATAAAGAATTCATAGGTTCTTGAGTCTGAATCTTACGCAGGTTATGAAGAACTGTACTATGTCTTTTACTCCCATTTTTGAGCTTCCTTCTGTTCTGTCTACGAATGTTATCGGTGTTTCTTTTATTTTTGCTCGGTTTCTTTTTGCCTCGTAAAGCAGCGTCATTAAAAATGCATACCCAAATATGCTTATGTTTTTTTTGTCCATTTTCTTCACAAGCTCTACCCTTATCGCCCTGTAGCCTGATGTGCAGTCGTTTATCGGGTTTAGGTTTGCTACCCATCTTGCGATGAAGTTCCCACCCTTGCTTATTGTTTTTCTCATGATGTTCCAGTTTACCACTCCGCCACCTTCAACATACCTCGATCCTATTACCAGGTCGTTTTCTTTTATGTGGTTGACTAGGGTGGGCATTACTTCTGGGTTGTGTGAGAAGTCTGCGTCCATCTGCACTATTACGTCTGCTTTTATCTTGTTTATTGCTTCGTCGAATCCTGCGAGGTATGCTGCTCCCAGCCCTTCTTTCTTCTCCCTTTTTAAAAGGAAAACGTTTTTGTATTGTTTTGAGAATTGCTCAACAACGTCTGATGTGCCGTCAGGGCTGTTGTCATCAACGACGAGGATGTTCATGTCGAAGTCTTTTATTTTTTTGAAGACTTCTTGCAGTTTGGGTATCAGTCTTGTTATGTTCCCTCTTTCGTTGTACGTTGGTATTATTACGCATACCTTCAATTTTACACCCTTGTTTTGAATCACTTAATTTTTTGCTCTTCTGTTTATATATTTTGCTGTGCATAAAAACTTATAAATGGTCATCTATGTTTACCGATGTCTATGGGGATTATTCAAGTTGGTGATTTCAGGATTGGTAAAGAAGAGAGGGCAGCCATTAACGAGGTGCTTGACTCAAACAGGCTTTCTGAGGGCCGTTTTGTTAGGCAGTTCGAGAATGAATGGGCTAAGTTTGTCGGCACAAATTATTCTGTTGCTTTCAATTCAGGGTCTTCTGCTTTGATTGCTGGTTTGACAGCTCTTAAGTATTCCCGTGACTATAAGACGGGGAGTAAGGTCATCACAAGCCCGCTTACTTACATAGCTACGGTCAATTCGATTGTTCATGCTGGTTTTGGGCCGGTTTTTGTTGATGTGGATAGGAAAACTTTTGGTATTACTCCCGATAGCATAGATGCCCTTCCTGATTTGAAGCATAATGAGGATTATATTGGTATCATGCCTGTTCATTTGATGGGTTATCCTTGTGATATGGACGGGATCAAGGATATTGCTGATGCTTATGGTTTGTTTGTTTTTGAGGATTCTGCTCAGGCTCACGGTTCTGTTTACAATGGTAAGAGGACTAAGGGTAAGAAGACAGGTTCTCTTTCTGATCTTTCTGCTTTCAGTTTTTACGTTGCCCATAACATTCAGGTAGGTGAGATGGGTGCGTTGAACACAGATGATTTGGATGTTGCTAAGATGGCTCGTAAGATTAAGACTAACGGACGTGTTTGCGATTGTTTTACTTGTAACAGGACTACTCTTTGTGCTAAGATTGATGAGCCTTACGACCCTAGGTTCACTCATGAGGTTGTCGGTTATAATTTTAAGACGACTGAGATTTCCGGCGCTCTTGGTGTAGTCCAGCTCAAGCAGTTTGCTGATAATAAGGACTTAAGGCAGAGGAATGTTAAGTATCTTAACGATCATCTTGAAATCTTTTCCAATGTTTTGCAGCTTCCTGTTCATTCTGAGGACATAAGTTATCTTGCTTATCCCGTTGTTGTTAGTGATCCCAAAATCTCTCCTGACTGGTTGAGGAACGCCCTCGAGAGGGAAGGCATTGAGACAAGGCCTTTGTTCGGTTCCATTCCGACTCAGCAGCCTGCCTACCGTCATCTCAAGGAGATGTATGAGGGTAAACTGCCTAACGCTGATTTCGTCGGGAGGAATGGTTTTTACATAGGTTGTCATCAGTATCTTAAGAGGGCTGATTTGGATAAGATTGTTGATAGTTTTTGGAAGGTGTTGAAAGATGTTAGGTAACTTGATGGGGGTGTTGAAGACATGAAAAGAGCACTCGTTACAGGTATAACCGGCCAAGTTTTATAAAAGGGCAGACGGTTCTTACCTTGCTGAGTTTTTGTTGCATAAGGGTTATGAGGTTTATGGTTTGTTTAGAAGGACAAGCGTAATGAATGATAACAGGCTAGAGCACATTAAGGATGACATTCACAGGATTCAAGGGGACCTTACCGACCAGAGTTCTTTGGTTAACGCTCTGAAGATTGCCAACCCCGATGAGGTTTACAACTTAGGCGCCCAGTCTTTTGTTCCTAATTCTTGGGACTTCCCGATGACCACTGCTGAAATTACTGGTTTGGGAGCTCACAAGATGCTTGAAGCCATCAGGGCTATGGACGGCGGCATAAAATTTTATCAGGCCTCTTCTTCTGAGATGTTCGGCCAGGTGCAGGAAGTTCCTCAGACAGAGAAAACGCCGTTCTGGCCGAGGAGCCCTTACGGCTGCTACAAGGTCGTGGCTCATGACCTGACAGTAAACTATCGTGAGAGCTTTGATATATTTGCTGTCTCAGGCATTTTGTTCAATCACGAGTCACCAAGACGTGGCTTGGAGTTCGTTACTCGCAAGATTACTCATAACGTTGCCAAGATTAGCAAGGGTTTGGAGGAGAAATTTTCTCTAGGCAATCTATCTGCTGAGCGTGACTGGGGTTTTGCTGGCGACTATGTTAGGGCTATGTGGATGATGCTTCAGCATGATAAGCCTGAAACCTATCTTGTTGCAACAAATAAGACTAATTCGATAAGGCATTTCACCGAGTTGGCTTTTAGGGAGGTTGGTATGGATATTGAGTGGGTTGGTGAGGGTCTTAACGGGAAAGGTGTGGATAAGCGCACTGGTAAGGTAGTCGTTGATGTAAGCCCAAAGTACTTCAGGCCTGCTGACGTCGAGCAGTTGCAAGGTGATTACGGTAAGATAAACAAGGACCTTGGTTGGGAGCCTAAGGTAAGTTTGAACGAGCTTGTTAGTATGATGATGAAGCATGATTTGTGGCTGTTGGAGAATAACAAGGGCGTCTATTATCCTGAGAAGATTGATTTCAGCAGGTATTGAAAAGGTTTTTAAAACCCTCCAACCTATTTTTTTAGGGGTGTGTTATGTCTGAAACTGATGTTGAACAGAAAAAATCTTTTTTTAGCGATAAGTACAACATATTCATTCTCGGTATTATCATTTTTGCTTTTGTTTTGTTGTTGAGGTATTTTAACATCAATCAGGCTTTGTGGTGGGACGAGGCTGAGTACCTTTCAATTGCTAAGCATTGGGCTTTCGGCGTTCCTTTTGACGTCAGCTACATCAGGCCTCCTTTCTTCCCTGCTCTCATGGCTTTGTTTTATGTTTTGGGTGCTAATGAGTTTGTTATCCGGCTTTTCATGCTGGTTGTTGCCCTGGCTGCCACTTACTTTACCTACCTCGTTGCTAAGCAGCTTTTTGATAAGAGAATTGCTTTAGTTTCTTCCTTTATGTTGGCAGCTTCGCACCTCACCATTTTCTACACCGCCAGGATTCTTATCGATGTCTTGGTGACTCTTTTGTGGCTTCTCGTTATCTTCTTTTTCTGGAAGGGCTATGTCAGGAAGGAGTCTAAGTATTATCTTTGGCTGATGGGTGTTGCTGTCGGTTTGGGTGCTTCCCTTAAGATGCCTTTCATCTTGATTGTTGCCCCCCTTGTTTTGTATGTTTTCCTTAACGAGGGCTTTTCCATGTTTAAGAATAAGAGGTTGTGGCTTGCTGTGCTTTTCTTCTTCATTGGCATATTGCCTTATTTCCTCTACTTTAACCTTTCTTACGGCGGCTTGCCTTTCATTTCCACGCCTTCTTATGGTTTTGGTAAGGGGGATTTGACTTTTGATTTTTATTCTATGGTTTTTCCCTTAGTGTTACGGAGCCCTATTCCTTTTCTTGAGGGTGTCTGGATTTTTAACATATTTCTCATACTTTTCCTCGTCGGTATGGGCTATATTGTTGTGAATCTGTTTTTGGGTTGGGATTTGCTGAGGAAGGAGCAATCCCTGAAGGTTTACGCTTTCCTTCTTGCTTGGATGGTTGTTCCTTTTGTCTTTTTAAGCATGATTTCTCAGGCTGAGGACCGTTATTTGTTTATGATTTATCCTGCTGTTTTCATGGTGTCTTCTTTGATGTTGTTTAAGTGTTATGATTTCGTGAAGAAGTATAACAAGTACTTGGCTTTGGCTTTTGTTTTTGCTGTTTTGTTGAGCTATGCCTATGCCCAGATCTCTTACGGTGATGCTCTCACGAAATCCAAGTCAGCTTCTTATCTTCAGTTGAAGGAGGCTGCTCTTTGGATGAAGGAGAGGAGCGGCCCTGATGACCTTATTTTGAATAGTGGCGTTCCGCAGAACACCTACTATTCTGAGAGGAACACGACATTCTATCCTGAGAATGAGGCAGATTTTGATAAGTTTATTACTGATTACAAGCCTAAGTTCATGGTTATTTCAGTTTTTGAGCGTTCTCCTGATTGGACTTACGATTGGCCTGAGAAGAATCAGGATAGGGTTGTTCCGGTGCAGGCCTATTATGCCGACGCTGAGCAGAAACAGCCTCTTCTGGTAATCTACCAGTTTGTTGATAACTCTACTTCATGATCTTTTATCATCTTGCTTATTGTTGTGAAGTCATATTTTTTCTTGCACCATCTTATGTATTCACTTAACATTTTATTTAATTTTTCACCAGTATTCTTCTTTATATCATCTTTCAATTCATACTTACTTAAATCTACAAATTCCCATGAATGGAAGTACACACATATATAATTAGTGTTTATAGCTGAAAGTATTGTAATTGGTTTTGCATAAGTAAGCCCATAGTTTCTGAATCCGTACCACATGAGGGGTATTTTACCAAATATTAGGGGTGTTACTGATGTAGGTATTATTATCATTCCATCCTTGCGGTGTATTTTTCTTCTTCCAAAAAAGTCCAGAGACCTTCCCGGTATTAGTGCTGGTTGATATGAAGAGTCGTATTTGAACCCTGCTTTTTTTACTATCACGGGGTTTACTTTCATCATCCTTGGTGCTCTGAACCCTTTAATCTCTTTTTTTATGATTTTTTCAATTGCTTCTCTCGTTTGTTTTAGTAGCTCATAGGCTTTTTCTCTTTCAACATTCTGATAATTGTCGTTATGTGTATACCCATGCGATCCTATCTCATGTTCTTTGCTTATTTCTCTTATTATTTCTGGGTATTTTTCTGTAAATTTTGCTGTTACGAAGAACGTTGCTTTAATTCCCTCTTCCTTTAGCAAATTAAGTATTCTTTTTGTTCCTTCAAAACTGACAGAATATTTTTCTTCTTCCGTTATCCCTTTGGCTATGTCAAATTCTTCTATGTCAAATGTTAGGCAGAATTTTTTTCTTATTTTGACCACCATACCTTCATCAGGTTCATGAACATCGGTATGGAGTGTTTGATTTTGAATGTGCTTCCTTTGATGTGTTTGCTTGGCACGAATACTTCTTTTATCTTGAATCTTTTTTGTTTTATCTTGTGTAGGAATTCTGCGTCGAATGTGAAGTCCCTGCTTATGAACTCGTAACCGATGCTTTCCAGCACTTTCTTGTTGCAGAATTTTGCCCCTGCTTGCGTGTCCTCATAGTTCAGCCCTAGCAGGTTTCTTACGAGCCCGTTCCATCCCCTGCTGAGTGCTTTTCTTAAGTTAGGTTCTGTTACGTCCCTGAATCTTTGATTTTTCCATTTGGATGCTATCACACAGTCAGTTCCGTTTTCTACGTCTTCTATCAGCCTTATTACTCCTTGTATGCTGAATGCGTCGTCAGCGTCCACGAATCCCACTATGGCCCCCTCTGCGTATCTCATGCCTTCTATTATTGCCCCTCCCTTGCCTATCGGTTCTTCGTAGTTTAAGAATTTCAGTTTTGGTATTTTCTGCTGTAGTTCTTTGATTACCTTCAGGCTGTCGTCTCTGCATCCGTTGAGCACAACTATTATCTCGTAATTCTTGAATTTCTCGCTTAGGTTCTTCTCATAGTTTAGTACCGTGCTTCTTATCCTTTGCTCTTCATTGTAGGCTGGTATGATGAGTGAGAGGTGTTTCATTTTTTCTTTCCTTTATTATGAAAAGGCTCGCTAATAGCAGTGCCATGAACGCTAGCATCACGTAAACCACTTGTTTTATGCTCTCATGGAACATTATTATGCCTATTATTTGTGCCACATTTGATATGACTAGGATATAAATAAATTTTGTTTTGTTCAAGGACAGATTATAGAAGCACAATGTGTATATCAGGGCGTATAATGCCATGACTATTCCGAACAGGTAGATGGAGCTGTTGATTGCTGCGTACTGGTTTCCGAATAGGAGTCCCGTAACTACCGACGGGAATAAGGCGTAGAAAAGTATTATGGGTATTGATATGAGCAGTATCAGCAGTAGGGATTTGTACAGCACGTTTTTGTTTTCTTTTTCAGTTTTTGTTTCTGAGATCTTTGGGAACATCACGAAGCTCACTGAGTTCGAAGCGAAAAATATTACCTTGCCTATCGTTGATAGCGCGGTGTAGAATCCTACTTCCGCGCTTTGCAGGTAATGTTTTACCAGTATCACATCTATTGAGTACATCAGCGATAGGCTGAATAGCACTATCAGCAGTGGCAGGCTTCTCTTTATTGTTTTGTCTTGGAATTTTTCTTCTTCATTTTTTTTGAGCTTTGTCAAGAATAGTATCGTCACTATCATCCCTATCAGGTATGCTATCCCGAATGCGCCGACACCTCCTGCCACTCCAAGTCCTATCCCTATCAGTATTACTCCCGCGGTTATTTTTCCTATGCCCTCACTCCAGTATACTGCTGCTAGTTGTTTGAAGTTTTGCAGCCCTTGCATCACTCCCATGTTCAACGATAGTATGTATGTGTATGTCATTATCGCTGCTATTATTATGAAGGGTAACCATAATTTTATCCCAAGGTAATATCTTAGTATGGGTGTTGCTGCCATTATTGCTGCTGCTGATATTACCCCATAAATCCAGTATACCTTGTTGTGTTTTAGGATGTATGTTATCTTTTTCTCTTCTTTTTTGTCGTGCAGATTCGATACGATTTTTGTTATTGCTAGTTGTATGAATAACGTGAATATGGTTGCTATGTAGAGTATTGAAAGCATGGCTCCCAAAGTTCCGTAGTCTTCAGGTCCGAGCTTTCTTCCGGCATAGAAGTGGAAGAAGTATCCTGCCAGCCCGAATGCGAGTATGCCTGAAGCTAAGTATATGTTGTCTTTTATCAGTTTCTCGTTTCTCTTGTATATGCTTATTATGTTGTCTATCATTTATATCAGCCATATTGCCGCTGAGAATATCACTTCTATCGCTATCATGAAGTATACTACTTGTTTTTCTGTGTATTTTCCTCTCATGAACAAGTGTGTCAAGGAATATATTTTGTCGTATTTTGTTTTTATTTTTCCGTTTTCGTAGTGACCGTATGATTGTGCTTTGAATCTGCTTCTTGCTTTTAGGGCGAATTCGATGAAGAAGGGTATTGCTACTATTATTGCTGCCCTTTCTATGTTTCCCAGTATTGCTATGCATGCTATGCTCGCTCCCAGTAGGTATGTTAGTGAGTCTCCCGGGAGTATTTTTGCTGGGAATCTGTTGTAGTAGTAGAACGCTAGCAGCGCTGCGAATGTTACGAGTGCTATTAAGGCCCCTATGTAGCTTTTGTTTACGTAAGCGTACAAACCGAGGCTGCCCATGTATATTATTCCCATTCCAGTTTCCATGCCGTTAAGTCCTGCCAGCATGTTTACCATGTTTGCTGCCCCTACCACGCCTATTGGTATTATTATCAGGGGATAGATTATTCCGAAGTTTACTTCTCCTATGAATGGTATGCCCATGGTTGTGTGTCCTGCTCCCATTACCATTAGGGGTATTGCTGCTGCTAGTGTTAGCAGTGGTTTCTGCCATTGTTTCAGTCCTGAGGAGCTTTCTTTGTCGCTTTTTATTACCAAGTCGTCTACGAAGCCCACAAATGTTATTATCAGTATTGTGAGTATTCCTGCGAATAGGTTTGCTAGTGCTCCGTTGTCAAGTATGAGTGTTCCTTGGATGTTTGGGAAGAATGTTCTGAAGAATATGAAGCTCATAAATCCTGCTAGGATTCCTGCCATTACAACTAGGCCGCCTGATAATGGCACTAGTGGAGTGTTTTCTTTGTTCTGGTCTTTTACAACAAGCCCTATTTTTTTTAGGTATCTTATCAGCCACGGTGTTGTCAGCATCACGACGATGAAGCTGATGGCTGCTGCTACGAATGCTGTGTATGTCATGCCTTTACAAGAACTTATGCTTATTATAAAAACGTTTCTATATCCTCGTCACGCTCGGGTCTGGGAATTCCCTCTGGAGGTATGTTTGGTTCACTTGCATGCCTTCTGGGTAGTTTATCTTCCATATTTTTAGCGGTCCTATTATCCTTCCGTTGTATATTGCAAGCGGCATTTCTTGTTCATCGTTGTACACGAGTTCGAAGTATTCCGATTCCTTTCCGAACATGTAGTACTGTCCGAATCTTCCCTTCACCACCCTTTCTGATAGGTAGAACGCTGCTCCCATCGGGTCTACCTGTTGGTTTTCTATTCTCGGCACTATTTGCAGGCATCCCTTAATTCCCGGTTCTGGGAACCTAACTTCTTTTCCTGCTACGAACACGCATTCCAGCGGTACTCTTGTTTGTTGTCCGTTGTAGAATAGCACTGCTGTTGGTTGTTGTATTTGTGTTTGGTTCTCTTCTTGTTTTATCGGAAGTAGGAATCCTCCTATTCCTGCTCTCTGCGCCGGGAATACTTTGTCTTGGTATATGAAGTCCTCGTCTAAAGGTGTCCCCCCCTTGTAGAGGTAGATTATTTGGTCTCTTGTTTCTTGTGATTGGCTTCTGTCTAGGGAGAACACGTTTATCCAGGAATAGCGATCGTAGTTTGCGTCTGAACCTATTGATGAGAATGCTGGGTATTTTCCTATTTCTGCTTCTTCTATTAGGAAGTAGCTTACGTTATGGGCATATAAAAATTCTAGCGCTTCCTCATCGCTCTGGCCTGTAAGCGCGTGTCTTCCCATGAGATAGTTCCAGTATCCTATCGCGTTTCCTCCGTCTGTTACTGTCGCTCTCTCTCCTCCTGTCTGCACTAAATAACCGTAGTCCCACCAGTGTCCGAATACCGCATCTTGCGGTGTGTTTTCTCTTACCCATCCCATTGCTTTCTGCCACTGCACGTTGTATATTGATCCTGTGTACGTCGCTTGGTCTAGCGTTGTGCTTGTGAACCCGTTCAGGAAATATCCGATTATTAGCAGCACTGCTACATATCCTGCTATCTTGTAGATATCTTTTTTGAATAGCTTAGCGTATTCGAGTAGCCTGTAGAATAAGTACCCTGCCAGCACTGCCACTATTGGTGCGAATATGAACACAAGCCTTATGGCTCTTCTGGCTCCCATTATCATTATTATGAAGAAGATTATCGTGAATAGGTAGTGTTTTTCTATTTTTGTGACCTCTTGGAATGATTCTTTGTCTTTTTTGAAAAGGTAGATGTAAAATATTATTATTCCTACGATTAGCATGGTTAGGGAGCCTATATACATTACTTTGGCTATTGGTGATGTTCCGTTCAATATGGAGTCTCTTGAGTACCTGCTGAATATGAATGCAAAGATGAACACAGTGTAGAATGATACTATCCACCACTTGTATTTCTTTATTTTTTTTGACATCTCGTAGACCATCAGTATTGAGCTTGCTATGAATAGGAATACAAAAGTCCTTCCGAATTGTCCTATCCAGTCTGTTATGTATGGTTCGTGGCTTTCTGCTACTGTTAGCGCCCACCTATCTTTCAGCGGGTAGAGCATGTCGTATATCATGCTGTATGGTTTGTGGATTATGAAGTCCCAGTCTACGACCACTGATGTCACTATTATCCCTATGCTCAGCGCTATCAGCAGTGTTACTACCCCTTCTGGTAGTTTCTTTGTTAGTTTTTCTTTTATTTTGAATTTGTCTTTTTTCATTACAAAATAGTCGATCAGACTCATTAGGAAGGCGAGTATCATTGCTATGGCTGTTGAAGATACGAGCAGGCTGTGTGGCGTGAATCTTGCTCCTCCGAAGAGCAGCAGCATCGCTACTGTCGTTATGAAGAATATCACATAGGCGTAGAATTCGTTTTCCCTGAATCTTCCCAGGACTATTTCTATTATGACGAACAGTCCTACTATCATGAATAGGAAGTTTACTCCTCCCCATACCAGCCCTGTGAGCCCTGTTGTTATTCCTGCTAGGAATCCGTATATCATGTTTTGTCTGATTTTTTCGCTCTTCCACGAAGCTACGTAGAAGTAGAATGCCATAAACATGAACATCACGGCTAATGCTTCCTTGTCAGAGTATCCCGCCATTGTTCTCATGAGGAAGCTTGGCATAACCGCTAGGAATGCTGTTGCTATCAGTCCTATCCAGTTGTTGTTGAAGAGTTTTCTTACGAAGAGGAAGAAAAACACGAGTGTTACAATGGTGGTTATTGCTGGGTATATGACATTTACGTATTCGAGTGTTATTGATGGTGTGAAGAAGTGTAGGAATTTGTAGAGGTAGACCACGAAATATGGAAGCAGAGGCGTTTCTATCTGCGTTGGAAAGCCTAGTGGGTAGTTTCTCATGAGGTCCAGGGCGAATAGTTTTCCGTGCTCAAGTATGTATTGTGAGTACCTCATGAACAGCTGCGCGTCCAGGTCTGCTGCTATGTATTTTCCCGTTACGATGTCTATCAGAAGTGGCAGGTTTCTGGTCCTGACATAATAGCTGAATATTACTATTATCGCAAGTATTGAGTAGATTAACCACTTGTTCTCCTTTTTCAGTTTTTCTAAAAACACCTTTTTTCTTTCGCTTAGCTGGTCTTCCATTTGCCTCTACTTCTTTTTGGCTGATTTATATATTTTTCTGAATGTAGTTGAATA
>JBDRNX010000002.1:0-12219 GCA_043810595.1 archaeon | reverse complement strand
CTATCATTATTACCGCATATATCTCATAGCCTAGCTTTTTCTTGTTTATTCTTACTATGAATTTTTCTATCACTCCTTGTCTTATCAGTTTTTTTAGTCTGTACCTTACTGTTTCGTGTGACAGCTTTACCTTCTTTGCCAGTCCCAGTATTGGTATCCTTCCGTCCTCTTCTAATATCTTTATTATTTCTATGTTTTTCTTGTCGATTTGGACTTTTGCAGGATTTTTCTCTATTTTTGCTGCCATATTTACTATATTTAAGGTATTACTATATAAATTTTACTATTTTTAATATGAATAAGCAAATAATTAGTAAATTAGGAGGTTAAAATGGTAGAAGCAATCGAAATTTATGAAGTCCATGAGAGCAGTTGGAGTGGTGATGAGTATGAGTCCTCTAAGGATGCTTTTGTTGATAAGTTTACAAGAAGGTATTTGGCTGACAGGGAGGTTAGGAGTTTGGAGCAGGAGGCTTTGGCGAAGGGGAAGAGCTTGGAGTATCTGCGTTATTATGTGAAGCCTAAGCTCGTTCGTCCTGAAGAGGTTAGGGGTTTGGAGAAGAGGCCCGCTAATTTCATACATATTGAGGATGTAGTCTCGATTGAGGATACCTGTGGCACAATTAAGGAGCTTTACAAGTCTGAAGGTATGAGTCTTGCTTACGCCAATGTCGAGGGTAGCGCAAAAAAACATAAGCACCATGTCATGGAAGAAGTCTATTTCGTTGTGAAAGGTCAGGGTTATCTTACCGTTGATTCTGACCGGCATAAGATCGAGGAAGGTGATCTTGTAAGCATTCCTAAAGGCTCTTGGCATTTTCTCGAGTCTGAAAAAGAAAACCCTCTTGAGGTCCTTGTCGCAACCCACCCCAAGTTTACTCTTGAGGATGTCATCCTGGAAGAGCAACCTTAAACCAAACTTTTATAAACCGATTTTTTTTCTTTATTCCCATGCCAAAGAAAGTTGTTAAATCAGAGAAGGAAATCATCACGAAGAAGATGTCTATAGGTGAGGCTGTTTCAAAGTATCCTGAGACCATTCCTGTTTTTCTTAAGAACGGCTTGCATTGTGTTGGTTGTGCCGTTGCTCAGTTCGAGAACATTGAGCAGGGTGCTTGCGCTCACGGCATCGATGTTGATAAGCTGATGAAGGAATTGAATGCTGCTGTCAAAAAGAAGAGATAATCATTAAATTTATATACCCTCTTCAATTTTTTCTTGAAACAAGAGGTGGTTGTTTTTGTCTGAGCTTACAG
Organism: archaeon; assembly: GCA_043810595.1. GTDB lineage: Archaea > Nanobdellota > Nanobdellia > SCGC-AAA011-G17 > VGLX01 > JAWABC01. Next base: position 10,963 of record JBDRNX010000002.1, on the reverse strand, counting down.
AGATAAGGGTTCATGGTCGCGGCGGAGGTGGCGTTGTCAGCGCTGGTTACATCTTAGCTGTTGCTGCTTTTTATGATAATAAGTTTTCTCAGGCTTTCCCCATGTTTGGCCTTGAAAGAAGCGGTTCTCCTGTTACCTCATATGTTAGAATCTCTAAAAAGCAAATCGATTTGAGGTCTCAGATTTACGAGCCTGATTATTCTATTGTCCTGGACCCTACTCTAGTTGGTCATGTTGATGTTGCTGCCGGTGTCCGCGATTCTATTATAGTTAACACAAAAAAGCCTATTAAGCTTCATCGCAGGACTTTTGTTGCTGATGCTTCCAAGTTTGGCGATTCTTTTGGTAACGTTGCCATGGTTGCTGTTTTTGCCAAGTGCACTAAGATTGTTTCTCAGCAGTCTCTTTTGAGGGCTGTTGAGGATGTTTTTGGCAGGAAGGGTGGGGAAGTTGTTGATAAGAACAAAGATATAGTAAACGATGTTTTCAAGGAGAAGTCTTGCCCTTTGGAGATTAAAAAATGAATATCGGTGCTGTGATAGATAAGCCTGGTAACTCTAAGGAGTTCAAGTTTGGTAGTTGGCGTAGTAGTAAGCCTAAGTGGGATAAGAAGAAGTGCACTCAGTGCATGGCTTGCTGGTCGCAGTGTCCTGACATTGCCATTCCTCAGAAGAACGGTAAGAGGAGCGAGACTAATCTTGATTATTGTAAAGGTTGTGCTATTTGTGCTGTTGGCTGTCCCGCTAAGGCTATAACAATGGAGCCAGAGGAAAAATGAGAAGGATTATTCAGTGCAGCAGAGCAATTGCTGAAGCCGTGAAGATTTGCAGACCAGGGGTCATACCAGTTTATCCAATCACACCTCAGACAATAGTTCCAGAAACTCTCAGCGAGTTTATTAATAACGGTCAACTAAAATCTGAAATGATTTATGTTGAGTCAGAACATTCTGCCCTCTCTGCTTGCATAGGTGCTTCAGCCACAGGAGTAAGAACTTTTACCGCTACCGCTTCACAGGGTTTGGCTTTGATGCATGAAGTTTTGTTCATCACTTCTGGTATGCGTTTGCCTGTTGTTATGGTTGTTACAAATAGGGCTTTGTCCGCTCCTATCAACATTTGGAACGATCATCAGGATTCTATCTCTGAGAGGGATTCTGGTTGGATTCAGTTTTATTGTGCTGATTCGCAGGAAGCCCATGACACGATTTTCCATGCTTACAAGGTTGCTGAGAAGATGTTCCTGCCTGCGATGGTTTGTGTTGATGGCTTTACCCTGTCTCATGTTTTTGAGCCTGTTGATTTGCTTAATGAAAGTGATATCGGTAAGTTTTTGGATGATTTCAAGCCTGCTTTCAAGCTTGATCCTGCCAAGCCGGTTACCATGGGTCCCGTCGTTTACCCTGGAGATTATATGAAGTTTAAGGTTCAGCAGCAGGATGCCATGCTTCGTTCCATTCCCCTGATTAGGGATGTTAACAGGCAGTTTAAGTATTTTTTCGGTCGTTCTTATGGCGACGGTCTTGTTGAAGAATATAAGGTCAACGATGCTGACTTGGTTTTTGTTTGTATGGGTTCCATGTTTGGTACTGTTAAGTTTGTTGTTGATGAGCTGAGGAAGAAAGGTAAGAGGGTTGGTGTTCTTCGTGTTAGGTGTTTCAGGCCTTTTCCCAAGGATAGTTTGAGGTCTGCTTTGAAGGATGCTAAGGCGTTGGTTGTTTTTGACCGTAATATTTCTCTCGGTAATGACGGTGCTTTGGTTTCTGAGGTGAAGGCTTTGTTCCCTGATAAGAAGGTTAAGGGTTATATTATTGGTTTGGGTGGTGCTGACATTACTCCCAAGCATATTTTCCGTGCTATTATTGAGTTTAAGAAAGAGGTTGGGTGGTTGTTATGATTACAGGCATTCCAGAAGAAGAGTTCATAGCGCCCGGTTCTAGGCATTGTGCTGGTTGCGGTCCGATGCTCGGTCTTAGGCACGTTCTTAAGGCTGCTGGAAAAAACACCATCGTCGTAATTGGCACCGGTTGTATGGAAGTAGTTACGACTCCCTATCCGTTATCCTCTTTTTTGGTCCCTGTTATTCATAATGCTTTTGAGAATACTGCTGCTACCGCTGCGGGTATAGAAGCAGCATTAAAACATGTTGGTAGGAAGGACGTGAAGGTTCTAGCTGTTGCGGGTGATGGCGGTACTTTTGATATAGGTCTTGGCTCATTGTCAGGGATGATTGAAAGGAATCATAACATTTGTTATGTTTGTTACGATAACGAGGCTTATATGAACACGGGCGTGCAGAGATCTGGCTCTACCCCAAAATTTGCTTCTACTACTACGACTCCTTACGGTTCCAAGGTTCATGGTAAGGTTGAGGTTAAGAAGCCAATGCCTTTCATAGTTGCCGCCCATAGGTTGCCTTATGTCGCTACTGCTAACATCGCTTTCCCCCAGGATTTGTATAGGAAAGTGAGAAAAGCTTTTTCGATTAAGGGTCCTACTTACATTCAGTTGTTCGCTCCCTGCACTCTTGGTTGGAAGTTTCCTCCGAGCATGACTGTTAACATCGCCCGTCTTGCTGTTGAGACTAATTTCTCTCCCCTCTATGACATTGAGAACGGCGTTTTTGTTCTTAACAAGAAGATTGACAAGCCCAAGCCCGTTTCCGAATATTTGAGGTTGCAGGGTCGTTATAAGAAGCTGGCTAAGGAGGAGATTGATGTTTTGCAGAAGGATGTTAATAAGGAGTATGAGTTTTTGAAAGGTTTGGAAGGTCGTCCTTTGTTCCCGTTATAGGTATTGCTCTATCGTCTTGTATTCTTTTCTTGAGAAGGTTGCTGTGTCTGTGAATATTCTCTGCAAGTGTGATGTTCTCATGACCTGTAGGCCTAGGCTTAGTGTTCTTCTTGCCATGGTGTAGTCGTTTATCCTCTTGAATCTCCATGGGAATGTGTATTGTTCCAGCTTTCTCAGGTCTTCTAGGAACACCAGGTAGGGTATCCTTCCGAGTAACCGGTTTTTGATTTACTGAATTCGAGTCTGCGTATAAAATCCGGCACTTCCCCCTCATCTAGAATCCTTAGCAGTCCTTCCTTGAATAGTATTACTTCAGGCTCTGCGTTATTTGGCATCTTGTTCATTTTGTAGTGCTGTGTAGTTTTTAAGTATTTTGTACTCTTCCTTTGATATGTCGAAAAGTTCAAAGCTTTTTCCAGAGCCCATGTCGACTTTGAATTCCAGCCCTCCTCTGAGTGTCTGTCTTGCTCCAATCCCGGGTTTTATATCCAAAAACACGAATTTTAATGGAAAGCTTCTTTGTTCAACTTTTTTTATCTTGTTTATGTGTACAAAATAAGGGTGGCTTTTTGTTTCTATTTGCTTGCCAAGGTATAAAGTGGAGTTTTCTTCCACGTACATCCCTTCAGAAAAAATGCAGGCTTGAAAAACACGGCGTATCGATACGGGTCCCTCCAAACCAGAACTCCCTACACCACATATCATACCCATTTTTACCCCAGGACTTTCCTTATGTGTTCTTCCTTTACGACGTCTTCTATGTTTTCAATCGCGTATTTGCATACTTCTTCGCAGTTTTTTAATAATTTTCTCGGGTTGTAGTCTGATTTTTTGAGTATTAGTTTTATTATGTTGTCCGATAGCAGTTTTGTGTCTCCTACTCTTTTTCTTATCATTTTTATTGCGTCTTCGTTTGTTATCTTTCCCAGTCTTATTACGTTGTCTTTTCCCATGGCTTTTCTCATGCCGTCTATGAGGTTTAGTTTCTTGAGGTCTTTTGCTACCAGTATTACTGTTTTGAATTTCTTTTCGTTGAGTCTTTTCATTGCTTCTTCTGCGTCTTCTTTGCTCATGTCTTGTGCCTCGTCTAATAGTAGTATCAGGTTTTCATCCCCTCCCGAGAAGAATAGGCTGGCCCAGAATCCCGTTCTTCCTTCTATCAGCTGGTCGAAGTTTATATTGTCTTCTGTGATGTTGCAGCTGTAGTAGATTACCTCTTTTCTTCCTCCGTATGCGTGGATTATTTTCTTGAGTATCGTGCTCTTTCCTGCTCCGTAGTCTCCTTCTACGAATAATATTCCCCCTTCTCCTATTTTCTTGATTATTTGCTCTATCGCAGCATCGTAACCGAATAGCTGGTCGTGGAATGCAGCAGGTTTTATGCTGAAAGGGTTGTTGTAAAATCCGATTTGTTTGTACCACAGCTCCATTTTTCTCACCTAGTAATATTTTTCTGCTATATCTTTTTCTTTTTTGCTTTCTTTTTTTGTTTCTTTTTTGCTTTCCTTTGCCGGCTTGAAGTCATCGTCTATTATCGTTATGGTTGTTGGCTTGTATTTTTCGTCCTCTATCTTTTCTACCTTTATCTCTATCTCTTCTTTTTTCTTTTTTTCTTCTGGTTTTATTCCGCTTATTGCCTCGTTTACGTGTTCTTTTGTGACTTTCTTTTCTTTTTTCTGTCTTATCGTTAAGTCTAGTACTTTTGAGCAGTATCCCATCAGGGTTTTGATGTTTTTGTTTGATTTCTTGTAGAGGTCTCTTATTATGTCTTCTGGCATTACGTCTCTGTTTTGCAGCCTTGCCTTTACTATTTCCACGGAGTCATCTTCTGCCAGCTCTTTTATTTTTATTACCTTACTTACCCTGTCTTTCAGGCTTTCTGAGAAGTTTAATGTCCTGTAGTTTGTTCCAGTGAATATTACTGCCCTTATTTGGTTTTGGTCGTAGTAGTATTTTATTCTTTCAGAGTTCTTTTTTGTTATTTCTTCTACGTCGTCCATCAGCAGGATCATGTTGCTTGGCTGTTTCCCAAGCAACTTGTTCCAGAAGCCCACGCTCTTTTCCAGTGTTTCACCGATGTTTACGTTTTTGTCCAGTTTCTTCCCGTCAAGGTATATTATCTTGCCTCTTCCCCTGAATCTTGCTATGATTCTTCTTAACAATGCGGTTTTTCCGCTGCCTTCTTTGCCTTCTATGAACAGCATATCGCCAGCGGCTATCCTGTAGAATATTTCTTGGATTGTGTCCTCATAACCTATTAGTGGCGTGTCTTCTGTGTCTGTGAATGGGTCCTGGTCTAGGTCTAGTTCTTCGTACCATTCCATTTATGCCACCTTCATCTCTTCTGCTTTTTTTCTGTATTGTTCTGATTCAATGTAGTAGTCTTCTGCGAGTTCATCATCGCCTAAATTGTAGAATTTCTCTCCTTTTTTGTGTGCCCTGGCTGCTTTTTTGTAGTATTTTTCTGGGCTTTTTTTCAGGGCTCTGTATAGAATTATGATGATTATTATGGCTATGATTGCATAGGCTATATACCAGTAATTCATGTCCTAGAAGCGGGGATTTTTTTTTATAAAGTTTTATCTGATTTAACGTATATTTCTCAAATATGTCGTTGGAAAATAAGTAGGTTTTTGTTACTAGGTGGTTGCTTCTTTCAGAGCTGCGATTGCCACTTCCAGCTGCTTTTCATCGGGTTCTTTTGTGGTTATCTTTTGTATCAGCTTGCCCGGATACGTAAGTATCCTTGATATTATGCTTTTTTCGTATTTTGATCCTATTTTTATTATCTCGTAGCTTATCCCTGCTATTGCTGGCAGCAGTATTATCCTCCAGAGTAGTTTCTGTGTGAAGCTCAGCTCTTTTGGTATGAATATGTACACTATGATGCTTATTGCGAGTACTGTTATTATGAAGCTTGTTCCGCATCTCAGGTGTATTGTGCTGTATTTTTTGCAGTTTTCCACAGTTGTTTTTTCTCCTCTTTCGTAGCAGTTCACTGCCTTGTGCTCTGCCCCGTGATACTGGAACACCCTTTTCACGTCTTTCATGGTTGATATGAACAGGACATACCCAACAAATATCGCTATTTTTACCAGTCCGTCTACTATGTTGAACAGGTAGTTGTTGTTGCTTACGTGTTTTGAGAAGTATTGTGCTATTGTTAGCGGTATGAATTTGAATACGAACAGGGCAATTGCCAGTGATATAACTAGAGTTATTATCAGGTATACTGAGCTTATCGGTTTTTCTTTTTCTGTTGTCTGTCCCGCTGCTATGTTTGCTGAGTAGTTGAGTGTCTTTATTCCTATCATCAGTGTCTCTATCAGGTTTATTATTCCCCTTATGAAGTATATTTTTCTGAATTTTTTTGCCCAGGAGTTGATTTTCTCTTTTTTTGTTTTTATCTTCCCTTCCGGTGTTCTTACTGCCGTTGCTATGATGTCACCGTTCCTTATCATCACTCCTTCTATTACTGCTTGTCCGCCTATGCTGCTCATTGCTAAAAAACCTTGTTTTTTGATTTATAAGCTTTCTGAATTAGTAGAAGTCTTTTTAGTTGTCGCTTGGTTTGAACTCTTTGCTTAGGTTTTTCAGCGTCTTTGCTATTAATTCACCGAAGCTTCCATCTGTCCACAGGTATAGCATACTTAAGTAGTCCAGCTCTTTTGCTACCATCTCCATGTAAATTGGCTTGTGTCTTGAGTAGCGTTCTCTCATCATCGCAGTTTTTTCTTTGATGACTAGTTTTATTCTTTCTGGCAGCTGTTTTAGCAGTGTGTTTGCGTTTTTTGGGTAGTTTACGCTTTCGAGTACGTCAAGCTCCCTTCTTATGTATTCTTTTGTCTCTATGAATCTTGATTGTATATAGCCTATGCATTTATCCTCTATGGTACATGACATGTTGTAGTAATAGGCGCTTATTTTATTTAAGTTTTATTGTAATTGACTAACAGCATAGGAAAAAGTTTAAATAAAGTTAAAGGTGAAATATTCAACTCTTTCAGCAGTCCGTCTAGGATTTTTTGGAACATGTTTTCTTCTTCTTTTTCGTTTTGGTTTATTTTTTGTGATCCAGTAAAACCCTCCCCTTGTATGGGATTGTAGGTTGTTCATCGAGTGGTTTTAGTCTGTATCCTGTCCTTGGGCCAATACGCACTCCTAGTATTGTCCCTTCGTGGTTTAGTTCGGCAAGTATTTTCGTTATGTCCACCTCGCTGAACCTTTCATCATATAACTCCTTTACTTTTTTTGTTATTTCTTCTGGTGTCCTTCCAGGCCAGAATTGTTCGGCAGCATAGATGTTTAGAACGCTTAGCACTAATGGCTTTGCTGCTTCTTCTATCGTCTCTTTGCATTCTTCGATTAGTTCTTCCGCAGCCTCTTTTGTTTTGAAAGCATCATCCAATGTTTTTTTGTCTATCACGTCTTTATTTGGAAGTCTTAAATTTTTAAGTTTTATGTTTTCTTAATAAAAAAAATAAAAAGGGGTTAGGCTCTTGACACTTCTACGTCTTCCCTGAACTCCTTCAGGAGCTCATCTAGGCTTGTTTCTTCTGGTATCTCCCACTGGTACAAGAGCAGGTTTGTTCCGGCATACCTCATGAATATTGCCGGGTCCTTCTCTACTATTTTTGCGTTCCACATGGATGGTGCCCAGACTAGGTGGTAGTTTGATTTGAGTGGTCCTTCTAGTGTTCTGTCGTGGAGTCTGTCTCTTACCATTACTTTTGCTACTAAGGGGTCTTGGTATGCTTTTGCTGTTAGTTCTGCGCTGAATTTTATCGAGTCTGCCAACGCTGCTCTCGCGTCGGACGTTATTTCCGGTATGATGCATGCTATGTTCACATCCACTTCATTATCGCTGCGTACTTTTCTTCCTCTTGCTGTTGCTGTGTACACGTCTTCTATTTTGCTGTTTTCCAGCGGTATCTTGACAACAAGTGGCACTTTTACTATGTATTCTTCGCTGTATCTGTTTGCTATTTCTACATAGTCTTCCTTTGTCAGCTTGAATATGTCGTCTGATATCACAGGGTATTTTTTTGCTAGCTGGTTCAGGAATTCCATGGCTACGAATTTTTTCAGTATTTCATAGATTTTCTGTTGTTCAGCTGGCAGCAGTGGCTGTGATAGTAGTTCTTCCAGTTTGCTTCTCGCGCTCTGCTCGTTGTATTGTAGCGTTCTCTTGCTTGTGTGTATTGCTTTGGCTAGGGCTGTTTGGTACATCTTGCTTACCTCCTTTATTTTTATATTTAATTGGGTTTGGATCATTTTAATCTAATCGTGAAGTATTTTGTTCCGGTATGCTATAAAAACACGGATCAAGAGGATTTCCTCTTTTTTCTTTTAATTCTGTTTTACTAATTTTTGTTATTTTACCATCATCAACTTTATGACCTAAAAGATAAGTAGGGTTATGATGATAAAAGATTTTAAGGGGTGCAATAACAAAATTATTACAAATAAGCCTCAAAGCCCATCCAAAATACTCGGCAGGTTTCTCCATACTCGAGCTTACTATAAAATCATCAACCCAACGGGAATAACTAAGCTTCTTTTCATTTGCTATTTTATCGAGAACTTCATCAACAGGATAAAGCAGACGATTAAAAAGAAATGTGCTAATTGGAGAGCCAATCGGAAGACCTATACAGCGGCCGTATTTAACAGTAGATAGCGTGGCAAGAAAACCAGCAGTGTCACGCCTGCCATCACCATCAACATAATTTCCAAGAGCATTATAGTAAAAATCAAAAACATAGATCAAATCAATCTGCTTAAAAGCGTCAGACATATCAAAAGAGAGGGCACAAGCCATGGGAAGATGAGTCTCTATACTCTTCTTCGGAGTCCAACCATATTCGGCACCGTGAGTTTTGGGATGAATTTTAATATTTTTTATAAAAGGCAACACATAAGATTTGATAAAGTTATAGAATTTAGGACTTGGAACAGAAATATCCCTACATTTACCATTCATTTCTTGATACCAGCGTCTATACAAAGGTTTATGTTTTACCAGATCATCAGTAATGTCGTCAAGACCTCTTTTAATAAAATCCTTATCAAATAACGAAAGTTGAGGCTTAATAGCTATAAAAGCATTAACAATATTACCATAACGTGAAGTATTTTTCAGAACGTCAGTGGGTTGTCTGAGACTTGAATAATACTCAATAAATTTGTTCCCATAAAAAATAGGGAGCAATGGGCGACTAAAAGAAGCAATATCAAACTTCTCAATCTTATCTTCCAGTATAGATTTTATATTATAGCCGGAAGGGGGGATGGCTTCATTTCTTAGCATTTTCGCTAAGCACCTTTATTATGGATTCTGCTAGGAAGTCTGCAAATTCAGGCTTGTATTCTGCCCTTGCTGTTACTGCAGGCCTTAAGTCCATCGTCATGAATCTGTCGTGATATTCTGGCTTTTTTGCCATGTAATTTTCTATCTCCGGTCTTATTATTTCCAAAATTTTATTGCCTAGTTTGCTTCTTTGATTGATTGCTAACGAGCCATCACTCATTCCGTAGACTAGTGAGTTGGTGAAGTACACGCTTCTTCTGAATCCGCTCATTATCTCTTCTTCTATTTGTTCTTCCAGCTTGCCCTCTATAGTGCATTTTATCGCTGATAGGTCTGTGTCATAAGGGTCTGCTGGGTAAGATCCGCAGGCTCTGCCTAGTGCTACTGCCCATTCCCCACCGTCTAATTTGAATAGGGTTGCTTGTTTGTACTTCATGTATCCCGTTCTTGTTCTGTGCCAGTCCGAGTCGTCTGCTATTTCGGTTAGTGCTGGTTTTGGGAAGATTATTGTCTTGTGTTTTGCTCTCTTTTCAAGTGCCCAGTATGTCTTTTCAAGAAGTTCGGCTACGGAAAGGACTTCACCCATTTTTCCACCCCCATTTTGATTGCTTATTGTTGGGAGTTGTATATTATTTACACTTTATTGTACATTTTTTGTCAATAGTGTTGCACATATGGTAATGCTTAAAAATTCCGACGTCATTATGATTTGTATGCTTACTACTGAGGTTGTGAAAAAAATTGAGGATTTTGTTTATCAGAAGCCTCGTACAGTTCAAGAGATTGCTTCTATGTTGAAGAAGAATTGGCGTACCGCTGATCGTTACGTTAATGAAATTTCTAAGGATTTTGGTACCTTGGCTACTCGCACTTTTCGTGAAGGTACTAGAGGTGCTTTGAAGATTGTTTATTGGGCAAGTATGGAAAAAGCCAGTCATTCTGTTTTTCAGGAGAAGCTTGAGCAGGAGATAATGCTGACTAGGCGCAGGGAGGATTTTTCTGCTTTTGACATCTTTCAGCACATTCCTGACAAGAATAGACGTGCTTCTTTTGAGCGTGCTTTTGATGAGCCTTACACTAACTTGGGTGATTTGGTTGGGGTTTTGGAAAAGGCTGAGAAGCAGCTCTTGGTTTTTTCAGGCAACCTTTCTTTTATCAATCTGAAGAATAAGGATTATGACATTTTCAAGGTTTTGGAGGGTTTGGTTAAGCGTGGTGTTATGGTTAAGGTTCTCTGCCGTGTTGACGTTGTTGGTAAGGAGAACATAGAGAGGCTGCTTTCACTTAATTTCAAGTATGGTAAGGATTTGGTTGAGGTTAGGCACATGCAGCAGGCTCTTCGTGCTTTGGTCATCGATAATAAGATGTTTAGGATTAAGGAGATCAGGGAGCCTACTGGTAAGGTCCACGAGATGAGCAGGAGGGCTTTCATTTTTTATACAATTAAGGATAAGGATTGGGCTGAGTGGCTTTCCAGGATTTTTTGGAATATGTTTTCTTCTTCTATTCGTGCTGAGAAGAGGTTGGAAGAGATGAAGAAGTTATCTTAATTTTTTCTTCTTCAGCTTCTTTTTTGAGTAGAGGTAATATCCTATTGCTGCTATGGTTATGAGTATGATTATCCACCAGGGCCATCCTTTTTTCTGTTCTGTTGTTGGCTCTTCTGCTGGTACTCCTTGTGTCTCTTCTTCTATTCCTGCTAGCGGTTCTTCTTTTGGTGTTTTTTCCGGTGAGCTTATGTTTGTCTCTCCTTCTCCTGTTTCTCCGCCCTCTCCATCACTTTCCCAGCTTCCGCCTCCAGCTCCTCCGCCTCCATCTCCTGCTGCCAGTGTTGAGTATCTTGCATCGAAGGTTTTGGTTG
>JBDRNX010000001.1:0-4465 GCA_043810595.1 archaeon | reverse complement strand
CAAGAACATTTATTTCCATGCAATAAACCTTGAAAAGAACTATTTTTAAACCTTTCTGTTTCAGTACTCCTTCTTCTTGTTGAGAAGGTACCACTGCATAGGCTTGTTAAAAGCTGACTTGAAAATACCCTTATTCACATAGTAAGAGGTCACGATACCAATACTGAAAGATGAAAGTATCATCTTAAAAGCGTAACCCAACTTACGCTCCTTATACAAAACAAGCAAGCTAAGAAAAAGAAGACCCGAAGTCAGCAAGATGTTAAAGAGCAGCTCAAACAAAAATTTCAAAATGTTAATCACGTCAGGCTTATGAGTGATAAAACTCAAACTACCCAAAACAAAAAGCAGAAACATAAAGACAGGCATAACATAACCGAAACCAGAAGAGAGGCTTATAAGTTTCTTCTTAAGAGACAAAGACCTGCTCAGCAAAATATCCTTCAGGTGCAACTTGTAAGCGTTAACCACTCCGTAAGCCCACCTCATCTGCTGCTTGTACAGATCAGCTGGAACGTAAGGAACATCGCTGTAACATTCGAGCTTGGGCATATAAACGATTTTCTTGTTGTTCTTGTACAACCGCATAGTGCACTCTATATCCTCAGTAAGGCTACCGGACCTCCACCTACCAAGCTCAATCAAATCCTTCTTCTTAATCGCTTCAGCAGACCCACACAAAGAACCTGCACCAAAAAGATTTATGAAAGACAACATAGCATGATGAAAAGAATAAACTATTATAGAAGCAAGAACAGTAACCGCATTCTGATTGAAGTTGTTGAAATTCCACTTAGCCTGAACAGCAGAGACGCTCTCATCATGAATGAAAGGAGCTACGATGCGCTTAAGGAAATCAGGCTCAGGCGTGAAATCAGAATCAAAAATCACGAGCACATCACCCCTAGAGTGATCAAGCATGTTGTTAAGGTTACCTGGCTTAAAGCCTATGTTCTCAGCCCTCCTAACAACCATAACCTTACCAGGATATTGAGAAGCGAACTCATCAAGCTCACGAGAAACAGAAACATCATTGCTGTCATCACCTATCAAGATCTCAAACTTGTCTTCAGGGTAGTCAAAAGCCAAACATCTCTTAGCACAACGCAAAGCAATAATCTCATTCCTTGTAGGAATCTGAACGGTAACAAAAGGAGCCTTCTCAGGAATGAAAGGCTTCTCGTTATCCTTTTTCTTGGAAAGGTTAACAATAAGGAAAAGAATCAGGTAAACCAAAGTAAAAGCAGCGGTAACGTACAAGAAAACCTGGAACAAATCAGTAAAATAAACATGAACATAATCAAAAACAAACCTTACCTTAACATTAAAAAGTGTTAAAAACGGATAGATTGCGTTCCACAACCCCTCCAAAACATCAAGTGTACCCAACATCACGAACAACCCTTTTTCACACCTCATTCAAGGTTTTCAATACATAAAATATCTCTTTTTAGGTAATATTAATCGTATAAGACTTATTACAATAATACTATTTAAAACTATCGTATACGGGAAATAGAAAAAAATAGCAAACGCATTTCTAAAAGTAAGGCGGTCATTAAACATGTACAAAGCGTTAACAATCAAAAAAGCGCTAAGCAAACCAGAAAGCACACCAAAAATGCTGTACGAAGAGATACCCCACTCAGGAATCATGTACAAGACAACAACAGGGCCAAGCAAACTGAACCACCTGAAAGTGTAAGAAAACAAATCAAAGAAAGTAGCCATGTTGAAAGGCAGCCAGTAACTGAACTGATAAGCGATAAGCGGGAAGGAGATAACAGCATAGAAAGACCACCAGTACTGATTAAAAAACAAAAACAGAATGGAAGGGTCAGACTTCTTGGAAAAGAGATGCTTATTCTTGTTCAAAGACATGAGAACACCAGCCCACCACCTAATCCTCTGCTTGAACAAACCCAAAAAAGTACTCGGCACCTTAGTGTAAACAATAGCATCGTGAACGTTAACAATCCGGTAACCCTTAGAATAAAGGGAAAGGGCAGTGTCCATGTCCTCAGCCAAGGTATCCTTCTTGAAATAGCCAATCTTCTCCAAAACATCCCTCCTATAACAAGCAAAAGCACCAAAAAACCAGATAGCGTTATTAAACAAGTCAGAAAAACTCTTCCTGATAAGATTGTTGTAATGATACTCTATGCCCTGAAAAATACCCCAAAAAGACTTGTTATTAAGTGCCAAGCAAGAGCCGTTAGTTGCCCCAACAGCATCATCATAAAAAGGCTGAACTATCTTGTGAATACAATCCCTCGTAAGAACGGTGTCAGCATCCAAAGTGAGAATGAAATCGTGCTTAGCTTCCATAACCCCCCTATTCAAACATTCAGACTTACCCTTATGGGATTCTGAAACAACCTTAAACTTGTGACGCTTCTGATAATCCCTCAAAACCTTCAAGGTGCTGTCTGTGCTGCCATCATCAACAACCACAACCCCAAACTTATCAGCAGGATAGGAAGAGCTGAAGATAGAATCCAAGCACCTAGCTATGTTCTTCTCCTCATTATAACAGGGTATGACTATACTAATCTTGGGTGAGAAATCCGGCTTAGGAACCTTCTTGAAATAAGAAACCATGATAATAACAAAAATGGCAAATATAAAGCTGAATAAGAAAGCAAGAATAAAGCCACCTATCGTCATCAAAACATCCAAAGCCATGGTAATAAGTTTTAAAAAAGGATTAATAAACTTGTCTGTAAGCAAGCACAAACAAAAAAATTTAATAACACAAAAAACATTTTCAAAAACATGGTTAAGATACTTTACGGCGTATGCGGCGAAGGCATGGGCCACGCAACCAGGTCAAAAGTGGTGATAAAACACCTAATTGAGAAGAAACATGATGTCCATGTCGTGGCGAGCCACAGGGCATACGAATTTCTAGCAAGAACATTCCCAAAAGTAACCCAAATACCAGGCTTCACGATGCACTACGAAGAAAACACGATGAAGACACTAAAAACAATATGGAGGAACATAAAATATCCCAGAAGCGGAAAACAAGCATTAAACCTGGTATACAACATAATAAAGAAAGAAAAGCCAGACATAATAATCACAGACTACGAACCAAGCGTGGCATACCTATCAAAAATGGTGGAAGGAAAAAACAAGAGGGGGATACCTTTGATAAGCATAGACAACCAACACATATACACAAACTGCGAAATAAAATTCCCAAAAAAATTCATGAACGATTACATCATGGCAAAAATCTGCAACAGATTCATAGTGCGCAAAAAACATGTGGACAGATACATAATAAACACGTTCTTCTACCCAAAAACAAAACACCCAAAAACAAAACTGATACCGGCCCTGATAAGAGAAGACGTAATAAAAATGAAACCTAAAAAGGGAAAACACATACTCATCTACCAAACTTCAAAAAGCTACACAGCCATGTTTGAGATACTGAAAAAATTCAAGAAAGAAAAATTCATAGTATACGGTTTTGGAATAGAGAATAAAGACCAAAACTTAACCTTCAAGGGATTCGACGAGAAGGGATTCATAAAAGACCTGGCAAGCAGCAAAGCGGCTATAACAAACGGCGGATTCACTATGATGTCAGAAGCCCTTTTCCTACACAAACCAGTGCTCAGCGTTCCGGTAAAAAAGCAATTCGAACAGATCTGCAACGCGGTATACCTAAACAAAGAAAGTTACGGAAAATTCATAGAAGAAATCACAGAAGAAAACATGTCAGAATTCATAAACAACCTCGAGCATTACCACAACAACCTAAAAAGGTACAAACAGAAAGACAACAAAAAAGGACTGAGCATAATAGAGAAAACAATACAAGAACTAAGCTAAGCTTATTCTCCAAAAACCAACCTTGAACTTGTAAAACCTCTTCCTGTGAAAAGGCATGGTCATCCTTATAAGGAAATCAAAAACCAAACAACGCCTAGCGATAAACCTGTTGTCGCTAGAAAACTTACTTATGAAAGAATCCGACTCCAACTTGTGAAAGCTGTAAATCAACGGCGAAACACCCATAGCCTTAAACAAAAACAAGCGGTCAGCATGCGGCTTCTGAACACCGAAAGGCGGATTCTGAACAACCATATCAACCTTATCAGAAAAGAAACCTACATCCTTGTTGATAAACTTCGCCTTGAACTTTTTCTTAAAAATTTTTTCAAGAACCTTAAGGTTATGCCTAGCTAAGCTTATAACATCCTTATCAGAATCAACGAAAAAGACCTTACCCGCACCTAGCGCGAGAGCACCCAAACCAAGAACGCCGTTACCACAACCCAGATCTGCAACCAACTTACCATTAAAACCGTCATGCATGTGAATAAACCACAAAGCATCCGCGGCCAACTCAGGATCTGTGTAATACTGTTCCAGGGAAGAAGAAGGCTTATCAAAAAGCTTAAACTTAGAAAGCAACATAGCAAGATCTTTCTTTTTCATAATCAAGACT